>JAGPMH010000043.1 GCA_018052945.1 Negativicutes bacterium
GGGTTCTCCGATGCTCAAGCCTCACAAATGGCCTTGGGGAAAATTTATAGAGAACTAATGCATCAAGCGAGTTTGCTGGCATATGCTGATGCGTATGAATTTGTGGCAACGATTATGATATTATTAGGGATTGTAGCATTGTTTATGCCGAAGAATGAGTTGCACGGCAAAAAGAAAAAAACGGTGGTTACAGAATAGAGGTAATCTTTAATGCAGGTACAGTTAATTTTAATATTTGTAGCGTTATTATGGGGGATTAATCCTAGTGCTATGAAAGTGGGGCTACTGTCGGTTGAACCAATGTCTTATAATTTTATTAGGATGATTTTAGCGGGAGTTTTGAGTTGGTTAGTAGCCCGCCAAATGGTTACTTTTAAAAGCTTAAGGCATTATGGTTACAAAGAAATTATGATTGCCAGTATTGGTTTTTTCTTGTTTCAAATTTTCTTTACTACCGGCGTTAAATTAACTACCGTTGGTAATGCTTCACTAATTTTGAGTTGTTTACCGATTAGTGTTGCTGTGATTAATTACCTACACAAATTTGAACAAGCTAATGTCAATTTAGGGTATAGCATTATTTGTTCTTTGGTCGGTGTAATAATAATGATTTTTAGTACCGGACAAAGTTTTAGCCTGGAGAGTAATCATTTAATTGGTGGGACAATGTTATTATTAGCCCAATTTTGCTATGCTTATTACACCGTGTTTTCAAAACAGAGCATCAAAGAATATTCGCCCTATCAAGTGACAACTTATATTTTATTGATTTCCACAATTTTGTTAATGCCATTTTCGCTCAATGATTTTTATCAGACTAAATGGAGTAATTTACCGTGGGAAGCGTGGGTAAGCATTTTTTACTCCGGCATTTTTCCGCTGTTTTTAGGCAATATTTTGTGGATTTGGGGAGCCGGAGTGATTGGCAGTAATAAGGCGTCGTTATATAATAATTTACCACCGGTTTTTTCGGTGCTGCTAGGGTGTTTGTTTTTTGAGGAAAAATTTGGTTTGCTAAATTTATTAGGAGTAAGCTTAATTATTGTTGGACTGATTATTAGTAAAAAAACTAGCAAGAATATTTAAAAATAAATATTCTTGCTAGTTTAAATTTTAATCTTCAGGAAGACAAATTTTATTAGCTATAATAGCTTTAATAGTATTTAAAATTAATATTATGATAAAAATTGATAAAAAGGTTAATAATGTAAAAAAAATTAATTTATAAATAATAATATTTGTTATACTGTACATTAAAGAACTGGCGATAGTTATAGCAGCTAAAGGGAAGGAATATGCCCACCATGATAAATAATACTTAATTTTATTAAACATTGTAAATTGACTAAATAAAAATATAGTTAAGAATAAAGCAAAGTAATATAAAATTTTTGCAAAACTATCAATGTTATTAGTTAATTTAAGATAAGAAATAAAACCTAAAGCTGGAGGAGCTATTAAAATAAAAAAAGTTGGTAATAATTTTTCTGGTAATGGATGATGAAAAAATATTCTATAAATAAAAATTGTGAAAAATAAAAGCCAAAAAACTATACCAATGCTATAAAAGAACCAGGATATTTCAGAATTAGCATGGTTTACTCCAATTATTGGAATTAATATATTGCCAACAATTGGTATAAACCATGCTGGATTAAAGTGTGTTATTTCAAATTTTGATTGGCGAATCCAATAAGATAATATTGCAATTGTTGATAATAAATGTAGCGAGGAACCGATTATCCATAATATTCTAGATAAATTAGTATTTAAATCATAATAAGCTATGCTTAAAAGGATAATGCTAATAGTAAAAGTTGGTGCGAAGCTTATTTTTATGGGGTGCGATAGTTCTTTGTATACAGAAGGTTTAAATTTTAAAAATTTTATAATATAAGTTATTAAAATAATAAAAAAAAGAAAAGAAATAATATAAAGAACTGTTGTGCTAATAAGATAAGGATAGCTTAAAAGCTTTTCTAATTTTTGCAATGATATTGTATATCCTGTTAATCCCATAATAATAGAAAAGAATGATAAAGGAAAAAATTCTAATTTTGAAAAATTCATAAGATATTACTCCTTTTAAATGATAATGTAAAGATTATAGACATATGTCAATAATCTTATTTTATTATAGCAGAAATAATTAATAAAGTGAGTTTGTCACAGAAATTTTGGGGAAATATATATTAAAAATACCGCTGATAATGGAAATTTGTGTTAGACTAAAGGTGGTATGGGGAGTGGGGGATTTTATGACGAAAAATATTATCAGATTAATGGTTAGCATTGTAATTATTAGCATTGTTGTAATTAGTGGACAAATATATTCATTTAATAATCGCCAAGCTGATAATTTATCAAGTTATTGTAATATTGATTTTATTGGATTAAAGCAGGATGGTGTTGTGAAAGCAGCCTTTTTGGAAATTGTTGATTTTCGGTATTCAGGAGCAAAATTATCACCACAATTGGAATTGATAATTGATAACGGAGAAGTTTCTTGTTTAGCACAAAGTATTAGTCAAAGCAACAATGACCAAGGGAGTTTATTGGAACAAAGGAAAGCAAAAAATATTTTAAAAGTAGTATTAGATGAAGCTGTAGTGAAACAAATTAAAAGTGCAACAATGGTAAAAGTTGGTTTTAAATATGAAGATGATACAAATTTTAGAGTGTTTCCGCTTAGTCAAGTTGATTTAAACTATTGGAAAAATCAATTATAAGGTTGAAGAGCTGTGAGTATTTACAGCTCTTCTTTTTATTGCTATTTTAAGGGGTTTATTTTATAATGCTAATTGTTAACCGATAAAAATAAAATGGTTAACTAAAGGAGTGGTGGTTTGTTTATTATTCAGGGCTGGGGGACAGATCAAAGAGTTTGGCCACAGTGGCTAAAAGATAGCGGAACTTGTTATAGTAAAAACTTGCCACAATTTCAGGTTGTTGAACAAGAATTTTTACAGTGTTTTTCTGTTAAGCAGAAAAAACTTACGATATTAGGTTGGAGTTTAGGAAGTATGTTGGCCTTAGAATTGGCACATAAACATGGTGATAAAATTGCTCAACTTGTTTTAATTTCACCCACTGCTAAATTTATCAGCAGTGGTGATTATGAGGTGGGGTTACCAAGCGGGGTGCTTAAAAACTTGCAACGCAAATTAAGTCGCAATAAAGAAGTAACGCAGCAAAGTTTTTATAGCTTAATGTTTAGTTATAGCGAGGATAACTTTCGCCATAACTTTATTAAGGATATGGCGCCGTTTTTCTATGATTTAGAGCTAGAAAGTTTGCAACAAGGTTTAACGTATTTACAAGAACAGGATTTACGGTTGTTGTTACCGGAGATTAAAGTTCCGGCAATTATTATTTCCGGTAGTGCTGATGCTATTTGTTTGCCCCAAGCAGCAGAATTTTTACATCACACATTAAGAAACAGTAAGCTTTTTAAAATAACAGGAGCAGGACATATCCCGTTTTGGACGCAAGCAGAGCTTTGCAAAAATATTTTGCAACAGGAGGCATTATATGATAAATAAACAAGGTGTTACTAAGCATTTTAGTCGTAATGTTAGTACTTATGATGAATATGCTGTTGTCCAAAAACTGATGGCGAGTAAGCTTGGTGCTTTAGCGCAAAAACAAGGTGATTTTAAGAATATTTTAGAAATAGGCTGTGGCACTGGATTTTTCACGGAAATTTTAGCGAAGTCCTTTCCCCAGGCTAAAATTAGAAGTACCGATATTTCCCAAGAAATGCTTAACTTTACCCAAGCTAAGCTAAGTCACTATAAAAATATCACTTATGAACAAGCAGATGGTGAAAATTATAGCAGTGGCGAAAAATTTGATTTGATAATATCTAATGCTGTGTTTCAGTGGTTTAATGATTATTATCATGCTTTTAGTAAATTTAAAGACTTATTAACCCCAGAAGGTTGTTTAGTCTATGCTACTTTTGGTGAAGATACTTTTTGGGAACTTAATAATTCTTTTAACTTAGCCAAAGAAGAGTTAGCTTTGACAAATACTAATAGTCATGGACCGGCTTTTATTTCCTGGAAAAACTTAAGAAAAATTAGCAATGCACTAAACTTTAGTGTTAGTGTTACTGAAGAAAAAGTGCAGGAGTTTTTTCCTAATGTTAAAGCTTTTTTAAGTTCGGTGAAAAAGGTTGGTGCTAATAATGCTAACAATAGCAATAAAGTATTAATTAATAGAAAATTAATGTTGAAGATGATGGAAAAGTATGCTAGAAATCATGGCATCATCGGAAAGATTCCGGCAACATATCATATTATTTATGCGGTCCATAAGGTTAGGGCTTAAAGTAAGGATTTAATAAAATGATGGTTAGCCTAAATTAAAATGTTAACCATCGCAGCAAAAGGAGAATTATAATGAGAGAAGTTATGAATATATTTGCTTTGGGTGAAAAAGTTTTACGCGGGGGCAGTATTACTAGAGCAGAGGCTAGTAAATTAGCTAATACGGCCGAAGAAAATTTGCCATTTTTATTAGCGATGGCCGATAAAATTAGACAAAAATTTGTGGGCGATGAAGTTGATTTATGCTCTATTGTCAATGGGCGTTCTGGTCGTTGTTCAGAGGATTGTACTTTTTGTGCGCAATCGGCACATTACAAGGCTGATATTAAGGTCTATGATTTGTTGAGTAGTGATGAATTGGTAGCTGCGGCGAAAAAAGCACAAGCTGGAGGGGCGTTAAGATTTAGTATTGTAACTAGTGGTAGGGGTGTTGCCAGTGACAATGATTTTCCGAAAATTATTGAAGCTTTAAAAAGAATAAAGGCGGAAACTAACTTGTTATTGTGTGCTTCGCTGGGAACTTTGACTTTAGAACGAGCGAAAGCCTTAAAGGAAATTGGGGTTAGTCGTTATCATCATAATGTGGAAAGTAGCCGGGGTTATTATGATAAAATTTGCAGTACTCATTCTTATGATGATAGAGCTAAGACGATTGAAATTGCACATCAAGCTGGACTGGAAGTTTGTTCAGGTGGCATTATGGGATTAGGCGAAAGTATGGAAGATCGACTGGATATGGCGTTTGATTTAAAAGAGATGAATGTTCATTCAGTTCCACTTAATTTACTTAATCCGATTAAAGGAACTCCATTAGAAGGTCAAGTAGCCTTAAAGCCGAAAGAAATTCTTAAAATATTTGCGTTATTTAGATTTATCTTACCTAAGAAAGGTATTCGGACTGCCGGTGGTCGTGAAGTTAATTTACGCGATTTGCAAGCGCTGGGCTTGATGGGTGGGATTAACGGGATGTTGATTGGTGGATATTTAACAACCGGTGGCAGAAATTATAGTGATGATATGAAAATGATAACTGACTTGGATTTAGTAGCTTTATCAGCACAGAAAAACTAGGAGGTTGTTACTTTGTATAGTATAAGAATGAGAGCAGCAGAAGGTGGTTGTCATGAAAAGGGTGGCAGACATATTTCTGGGGCTGAGCGTTTGGTTAGCAAAGAAAACCTTCAGCTGATAGCAAGTCAAATGATAGAGCGAGCCTTAACGCATACAAAGGGTGAGGCTGATTTTATTAATATTGTTATTGAGAAGCTTAATCCGGAAACTGTACAGAAAATTAATTGTTTATCAATAAAATCAATAGAAACAGTTGATGCTGCTAGCGGGAGAAACTTTGCTAAAGGCGTGTTGCAAAGTGCTGGTATTAGTGAGATGGCGATAAATAATGTCTTTAATTTGTTAGCCGGTTTGTCCACTAGTTTGCGTGGAGCAATGATTGTTGATGTTAAGACCGGTAAGCGAATTGACACTTATGGACAACGGGGAATTAGAGTTTCAAGAATGGATATTGCAGAGGAAGCTTCTTTTACAAAGTTTTTAGCTAGCCAAGGCTATGATAACTTGCATATCAGAGAGGCACTGGTGTTAGCATCTAAAGTGGTAGCAGGACCTGGTGTTGTGGCGGAATTATGTTGGTCAGATGATCCTGAATATACAGCAGGGTATGTGGCGACGAAACAGTGCTATACTAGATTTACTAATATCAAACCGTTGGGCAATGATATTGGTGGAAGAGTTTTTTTTGTAAACAATGTCGCAGTGGAAGCTTTAATTGAATTTTTAGAACAGCAACCGGTACAAATTGTGTTTGAGGAGACCAGATAGTGAAACACTTGGAAGATATTTTGAATATTATCAGAGAAAAAAATTTATGGCGCAAGACTGTAGCTTATCAACAAATTGACGGAAACTATGTAATGCTTAACGAAAAGAAATGTTTGATGTTAGCCTCAAACAACTATTTAGGATTAACGCATAATGACAAGATCCAGCAAGCTTCGATAGCGGCGATTGTAAAATATGGTACCGGCTCCGGCGGAGCTAGGCTTACTACGGGAAATTATCCGTTATATGATGAACTGGAATTAAGTATCGCTCAATTTAAGGGAACTGAAGCCGCACTGGTTTTTAATACCGGTTATATGGCTAATGTTGGGGTCATTAGTGCTTTATGCCTTAAAAATGATGTTATTTTCAGTGATGAATTAAATCATGCCAGCATTATTGATGGTTGTCGTTTGGCCAAAGCGGAAACTAAAGTATATAAACATAATGATATGACTGATTTAAAACTGCTTTTACAAAACACGGTTTGTGCAGGGCGTAAATGGATTATTACTGATGGTGTGTTTAGCATGGATGGTGATATTGCACCACTAGATGAAATTGTAGCATTAGCCCAAGAATATGGTGCAGAAATAATTGTTGATGATGCTCATGCGACGGGGGTAATTGGTGACGGTAAAGGTAGTGCGCATCACTTTGGTCTTAAGGCAGAAGTTGCGGTGCAAATAGGAACTTTGAGTAAAGCGATAGGCTCAGAAGGTGGCTTTGTGGCAGGTTCACAAATTTTAGTTGATTATCTGCGTAACGTTGCACGCAGTTTTATTTTTTCGACAGCTTTAGCCCCAGCTGTAGTTTGTGCAAGCATAAGAGCAATTAAAGAAATACAAGACAATGATAAGCTAGTTAATACATTAAGCGTTAACTCTTTATTTATGCGAGAGTGCTTAATGGCTGAAGGTCTTACTGTAATAGATGGCGAGACACCGATAATTCCGATTATTATTGGTGATGCAGCGAGAACTCTTGAAATCAAGGAAAAATGTCAAGACAACGGGCTTATTGTAAGTGCGATTAGGCCACCAACAGTACCTGTTGGCACAAGTCGGTTAAGATTGACGGTAATGGCAACACATACAAAAGCTGATTTAAAAGCTGCCGCCAAAATTATTGCCGATATTATAAAAGAAACGGTATAGTCTATAATTTTATAGACTATACCGTTTCTTTTATAAGCAGGATGAATCCATGGAAAGATATTTCCAAAGATCTTTATCACCATAACGTTCCACCACCAAGCGGGTGGCAGTAATATTATTTATGGCGTATTTATAGATAGTAGGATTTTGATCTTGTTGGCAAAAAAACTGTATTTGGCAACCCCAATCCTGAACGCTATATAAATCAAAAGGCGTTAGCTTGATAAAATCTAAATCGAATTTTTCTTGAAAGGCAATATGGGCTTTAGCGAGACTTAACGGCTCTTGATCCACCTCCGGGTAATTCATCCATAAAGAAATTGGTGGACGATCAAGATTTTTGCTAAGTAAGGCCGCTTGGACACGTTCTTTTTTATTCATAATATAGCCTCCGATTTTTATAGTATTGATAAAAAAACAGCCAATAGGCTGTTTTTAATACCCTATCTTTCCAAGATAACTTGGTTGGAATTAGCACCGTACTATTGTCGGTTGCCGGGTTTCATAGGGCCAGTCCCTCCACCACTCTTAATAGTATTATTTAATTGTTGAATAATGGGGTTGATAGATATCTTTCACCGGTATCTGGCAATAATACAACAATGGTTTTATCTTTATTTTCACTGCGCTGAGCAATTTTAGTTGCGGCAGCTAAAGCAGCACCGGACGATATACCAATTAATACCCCTTCAACTTGAGAGAATTTTTTGCCGTACTTGAAGGCTTCATCATTGGTGATAGTAATGATTTCATCATAAATTTCAGTGTTGAGTGTTTCCGGAACGAAACCAGGGCCAATACCCTGAATTTTATGAGAACCAGCTTGACCTTTTGATAAAACAGGGGAGTCAGTTGGTTCAACGGCAATTATTTCTATATTAGGGTTTTGTTCTTTTAAAAATTTGCCAACACCACTGATTGTGCCACCAGTGCCGATACCAGCAATAAAGATATCAACTTTACCGTCGGTGTCGTTCCAAATTTCTGGACCGGTTGTTTTATAATGGATAGCTGGATTTGCTGGATTGGTAAATTGTGATGGCATAAAAGCGTTAGGGTTTTCTTCTTTAATTTCTAGAGCTCTAGCAATAGCCCCTTTCATTCCTAAAGCTCCTTCAGTTAGCACTAAATCTGCGCCATAGGCTTTTAAGAGATTGCGTCGTTCGATACTCATTGTTTCTGGCATTGTTAAGATTATTTTATAACCGCGGGCAGCGGCCAGACTTGCTAAGCCAATCCCGGTATTGCCACTAGTGGGCTCTACGATAATAGAATCTTTATTGAGCAACCCTTTTTCTTCGGCTTCATCTAAGATTGCTTTAGCAATCCGATCCTTAACGCTACCGGCTGGATTAAAATATTCTAACTTAGCTAAGATTGTACTTGTTAAATTTTCACTTTTAGCAAAGCGCTGTGCTTTTAATAGTGGAGTTTGCCCGATTAACTCGGCGATACTTTCATAAATTTTTGCCATGATTAAAACCTCCCGATTAATAAAACATATATGATTAATATGTTTTCATTTTAAAATACTATTTTTGTAATGTCAATGATAATTTTAAAATTATTTTTTTATGTTAAAAAGTTTAGGTAAGAGGAGCTTTTCAACATAAAAAAATGTTGACTTTTATGACAATTGAATTATATCATATATAAAACATATATAGTTTATATGATATAATTCAGGAGGGATAATATGAAAATCAAGACAAAATGTGTCCATGGTAATATTATAGAAAATAATCCTACCGGAGCGATTAGTGTACCTATTTATCAAGCGGCAACCTTTGTGCATCCTGGAGTTGGACAAAGTACCGGTTATGATTATTCTAGATTACAAAATCCGACGCGTGAACATGTTGAAAAGATAGTTGCTAATTTAGAAAATGGTATTGACGCCTTAGCTTTTTCGAGTGGCATGGCGGCAATAATGGCAGTGATGGAACTATTTGAGCCACAAGATCATATTATTTGCTCTGATGATTTATACGGTGGTTCACAGCGGTTATTTGATAATATATCGAAAAAAAATCAACTAGCAATAGATTATATTGATAGCAGTAACAGTAGTGCTGTAAAAAATTTGATAAATAATAAAACAAAAGCAATCTATATTGAAACACCGACTAATCCGCTGATGAAAGTAAGTGATATTAAAGCTATTGCTGAGATTGCTCAAGAAAATAAATTATTATTGATAGTTGATAATACTTTTTTAACTCCTTATTTTCAAAAGCCATTAGATTTAGGTGCCGATATTGTTGTTCATAGTGGAACAAAATATTTAGCCGGTCATAATGATACTTTGGCGGGATTTTTAGTAGTTAAAGAGAATATAGTAGCAGAGAAACTGAGATTTATTTATAAGACTATTGGTGCGTGTTTAGCGCCCTTTGATAGTTGGCTGGTGATTAGAGGCTTAAAAACTTTGGCGTTGAGATTAGCAGCGCAGGAAAGTAATGCTGTAAAAATTGCGAACTATTTAAAAACTGTAGATAGTGTAAAAAAAGTTTATTATATCGGTTTACCGGAACATCCTTCATATGATATTACCTTACAGCAGAGTAGTGGTTTTGGCGCAATGATTTCGTTTGCAGTTAATAAGCCGGCAGTGGCGATTAGATTATTAGAAAAAATTAAAGTAGTACAGTATGCGGAAAGCTTAGGCGGTGTAGAGTCGTTGTTAACTTATCCGATGTTACAAACGCATGCTGATGTTCCGCCAGAGATTCGTCAGGCTAAAGGTATTGATGAACATTTACTACGCTTATCGGTAGGAATTGAAGATGTTGAAGACCTTATAGCTGATTTAGAGCAGGCGTTTGAGGAGGATTAAGATGAAATATGATTTTTCCCAAGTAATAGAACGAAATAATACATTATCAATTAAATATGATTTTGCGAAAGAACGGAAAAAACCCAGTGGTTTACTATCGTTATGGGTTGCTGATATGGATTTTCCGGTAGCACAAGAAATTAAAGATGCCTTAATTGAACGTTGTAATCATGGGATTTTTGGGTATTCCGAAGTTAAAACACCGTATTATGAGGTTATTGCTAAATGGTATCAGGAAAAATTTAATTGGTCGACGAAAAAGCAGTGGCTTGTTAAAACGCCGGGAGTAGTAGCGGCAATTGCTAATGCCATTAGAGCTTTTACTAATATTGGCGATGCTGTGCTTATTCAAAAGCCGGTATACTATCCGTTTTTTTTAACGATTGAAGATAATCAGCGGAAAGTTGTTAATAATTCGTTAGTTTATAAAAATGGTCGTTATGAAATGGACTTTGTCGATTTTGAAGAAAAGATAATTAGCCATAAGGTTAAATTATTTGTGTTATGTAGTCCGCATAATCCGGTGGGGCGGGTCTGGAACAAAGAAGAGCTGTTAAAACTAGGGGATATATGTTTAAAACATAAGGTTATTGTAGTGGCAGATGAAATTCATGCTGATTTTGTTTATCAGGGTCATCAACATCAGGTGTTTGCTAACTTAAAAACTGACTATCAAGAGATAACGGTAACTTGTACTGCCCCAAGCAAGACTTTTAATATTGCGGGCTTACAAGTATCTAATATCTTTATTGCTAATGAAAATTTGCGAAAAAAATTCAAACAAGAATTGAAAAAAACAGCTAATGCTGATATTAATGTTATGGGACTGATTGCGTGTCAAGCTGCTTACAGTCAAGGTGAAGACTGGCTCAGACAGGTTAAAATATATATTGCCGAAAATTTAGAATATGTAAAAACCTTTTTAAGAGATAATTTACCGCAAGTTAAATTAGTTGAGCCTGAAGGAACTTATTTACTATGGCTTGATTTTAGAGAACTTAATTTAACGGAAGAAGAGCTGGAAGATTTAATTATCAATAAAGCGAAATTATGGCTAGATGGTGGAACAATGTTTGGTACAGAAGGAGTAGGATTTCAACGGATCAATATTGCCTGTCCGCAAAAAATTTTAATACAAGCTTTCACACAATTAAAGGAAGCATTAAAACAATAAAATAAAACCCCGTCTAAGGTCACTACCGCTTTTAGCGATAGTCAGTATTAGACGGGGTTTTTATTAAGAATAAATAGTCCAGTTTGAAACATTAACAACGTTAGCAGTACCGCTACCAGTACCGCTACCAGCCGAGAACCCGTTGTTGGTAACTGTTTTTAAGCTTTGGTTAATATTGGAGTTAGAGATAGTGATGTTGTCTTTTGCATAAAAGGCGCCACCGTTTAAGTTAGAGTCAAAAATTTGAATATCGCTATAACCAACATACATTGCTCCGCCGATATTGTTGCCACGCAGAAAAATACGATCCTTAGCGACAATTAAGCAATCAGAATTAACATTAATTTGTTTAGTAGTATTAATACCAAATTCACCATTAACAAAGATATTAACATTTTTTAATTGCAAGCTATTAAGATCTTTCATGGCATTATCGTCAATATATAAATTACCATCAATAATGATTGTCCGTCCTTCTAAGGTTTGGGTGCTTTTGCTGGCAGCTAGCATATCGGTCATATTGTTTACGACAATAGTATTACCGGCACTATCGGTTTTGGTTAAAATCGGTCGGTTGGGATTATTGTAAGTGCTGGCAGCTTGACTAAAGTCGACAAAGGGCCAAGAAATTGTTTTATCCAGTTGTTTCCATTTTGTGGTATTAGTAGCACTGGTTGAAGTAATAGTATAGCCACCATTTACTTTGGCAGTAGTATCAGACCAGCTACCATTAGCTCCAAAATCAGCATTAATAGTATCATTTCCGAACAAGGTAATATTGCCGGAAGAAAAAATACCATAGTTAAACATCGGACTATTACCGTTGATGCCACCAAGATTAACACTGACAAGTGCACTCATTGTTTTTTGAATGCCATTACAGCGCCCCGTAGCAGTAACTAGGTAAGTGGTGTTTTTCGGTGGGGTTGAAGGGACAATTGCTTGGTTGGTAGTATCACTGTCCAAGGATATTTTCACGTGAAACTGTTCAGCCGGATAAGTTGTTGCTGTTTGCCAGTTGGTAG
>JAGPMH010000044.1 GCA_018052945.1 Negativicutes bacterium
TATAATTATTATGTTCAATATTTTTTTTAACAGTTGCAACATTCTCTTGACCGGTAATTGAAAAATCGTTAATAACAAAAACATTCTTAATATTGGGTTGTAGTTTTTTGGCTACTTCAATAGTGCTAGTTAAATCGAAAGACTCTACTACTCCTGTGATATTATTTTCTAATTTATTTTGATAAGTTTCTAAATTGTTAATCCCACAGAAGACAAGCGGGATATTTGGAAAAAGACTTTCACGATACTTTAGTAAAAAGTTAAAAGCATCATCATCAGAACAAATTATTACATCAGGACGGTTGTTGCTATATTTATATTGATATAGTTGATATAATTTTTCGAAATATGAATCACTGGAAAAATTTTTAGTATCTAAATATTCGGTATGAATAACTAAATTGCTTGAAATTGTATCAAATTCACTATAAATTCCATTTACTACATTGTTTGTCCATTGCATGCCATAGTGGTATGAATTTAAGACTAAGATGCTTTTCTTAGTCTTATTAGCGTAATTTGTCAAAGGGTTTATAGCTGCTATTAATAGGAAGACCATTAATAACAGTAAAATTTTCTTAAGTAAACTGTTTTTATTTAGCTTCATAATTATCCTCCTGCTAAAAACAGTAGATATCGTTAGCTGTTTTTGTAGCATAGCGCAAAGAGCATTAAATTGCTTTGTCTTTATTGTAAGATGAAGTGGGATTAATTTCAAGGGTAATTGTAAGTTGTAAGATGATAAGTAAAAAATAGGAATAATATAGAAAGTTGCTAATAGCATGAATAAAAAAACTCCTAAGTCTTTAAAAAAATTAAAAACTTAGGAGTTAATCTAAACTGAATAATAAATAGTATTACGCCCGGAATCTTTTGCTTTATATAAATTTTTATCGGCGAGTGCTAATATTTCTGTTGGTAATAAAGCTTTATCAGCAATAAGGGTAGCCACGCCGACACTACAGGTAATTTTGTTTTTAGGAGACTTCACATGTTCAATATTTAAGTTTTCAATACCCTGGCGAAGTCTTTCAGCTACTTTAATAGCACCATATAAGTTAGTGTTAGGTAGAAGGAAAACGAACTCCTCACCACCGTAACGAGCGGCTAAATCACAACTACGTTTAATGCAAGCTGAAGCAGTTTTAGCAACTTTTTTTAAGCATTCATCACCAGATAGATGTCCATAATGATCATTATATAATTTAAAGAAATCAATATCGAAAATAATAACAGATAAGGGGAGTTGACTGCGACAACTTCTAAACCATTCTTTTTCTAAAACTTCGTCAAAATGCCTGCGATTAGCGATTTTTGTCAGACCATCTAAAAATGATAATTCTAAAAGTTTGTTATTTGCTTCTTCCAACGCTTTGGTACGAGCACTGACGGTTTCTTCTAATTTTTGATTCCAACTGGAGATTATTTCGGTTGATTTTTTTTGCTCAATATATAATTGACGTAGCTTTTTATTTTTATTTTTTAAGGAGATCGACATTGCCTCTACTAAGCGGAAGGCATTGGTAAAACGCAAACATAAAATAAAGGCTTGGCAAGACATAAATGTTAACAGTCCAAATGGCAATAGTAAAGGGGTGTGGAGGATATTTTTATATTGTAATAAATCATTGATAACTGTAACTAATAAAATAATAAAGCCATAAGTAAAGATTAATGCATAAAAGAAAAATTTCTTGCGAGCCAACCATAAAGAATAAAAAATTATGGCAGAACCAGCTAAGATGTAAAGATCAAAAAAGTCGCTGTATTTTCCGTACACTTTTACATCGGTGAAAACAACTAACAGTGAAAAAAATAAAACAATTGGCAGACTGAATTTAATGAGCTTTTGCATAGGTTTGGTAGGATATAGTGAATAAAGAAAGCGGATTATTGTTATTGTTCCGAGATAATAAGTTAGATATTCAATTTTTGTGAGAAGCTCCCATGGTAGGTCTGGGAACAGTGTTAAAATGTAACGTTGAGAGGTTACAGCTGTTCTAAGACCGATAATTAAACATAATAATCCAAAATGGAAAGCTGAAAAATCTTTTTTGCGGGAAGTGAATAAGGTGAAATGGTAAATACCCATAATAATTAAACTGCCGATTAACAAGACGTCAATAGTTAAGTTTTTGCGGTCAAGCAGTTGGATCTGTTGCGGAGTCCCTAAGTAAATGCTGGAATTAATACCGCCAAATAAATTAGTGAAATTAGCTATTTGAATAACAATATTATTAGCCCCAGCTTGTGTTTCAAATTGTAATTCTTGAGTAGCGTATTGAGGAAAAGCACTGTTAGTAGTTGTTCCAACGGTGCCAATGCTAGATAATTGTTTGCCATTTATCCAAATATTATAAGAGGTCGAGATATGTGGAAGTAAAATTGAAAGTTGTTGGGATGGTTGGTCAATATTGAACGTCAAACTGTAAGTTGCATAGCCATCGGGTGGCAACTTAGCATCAGTAGAATATAGCTGATTGCCGTTCCAGACCCCAGGAATTGTTGCTAAAGATATTTCATGGTCTTGCTTTAAATCACTAGGTGCTAATAATTGTTGCCAATAAAATTTCCATTCACCATCTAAACGAACTGGTGTGTTGAGGTTTGAAATATTGATAACTCCATTATGAGCTTGTTGTTGCGAGGGTATAGATATTTGCCAATAAAATATAATTGATAAAAACAAGCATAAAATTACGAATGACAGTATCGAAGCTAAAGCTTTCTTCCCCATTAAATCATCCTTTATTATCATTAAATTGCTTTATAAATAAATTATAAATACTTTAAATTTAATTATAATAAAATATTATGAAGTGGTAAAGTAAATAATATTTCATATGATAAAAAATGAACAAAGTAAAAACTGCAATCTTAAATTAACTAAGATTGCAGTTTGTTTTATAAAGCTTCAGCCAAAGTGGCATTGATTGTTCTAATTGCTTTGATGCTTTCCTTAAAGCTTGATAATTCTTCTGATGTTAGTTTTAGCTCAATTATTTTTTCCAAACCGTTTTTACCTAGAATCGCAGGAACTCCAGAACAGACATCAGTCTCATCATATTCTGAGTTTAAATAAGCTATTACGGGTAATTGTTGTTTAGTATCTTTTATTATTGCCTCAACCATTGTTGCGACAGCTGCACCAGGTGCATACCAAGCTGATGTACCTAGCAGTGAAGTTAAAGTTCCGCCACCCACTTTGGTTTCATGGACGATTTCAGCTAATGTTGTTGGTGAAATTAACTCTGTCACAGGAGTACCTTCATAAGTTGCTAATCTTGTTAAGGGAACCATCAAATCACCATGTACCCCAATAACCATTCCATTAACATCGGTTGGTGGACAATGGAGGACTTGACTGAGAAAATAGATAAATCTATTACTATCTAACACGCCACTCATTCCAAAGACCTTATTGCGTGGTAAATTACTGTTTTTGATTGCTAAATAAGTTAAAGTATCGGCGGGATTGGAGACGATGATAAAAATAGCGGTTGGTGAGTATTTTAAGCAATCATCCATAACACTTTTAACGATTTTAGCATTTATGCCAATCAGCTCTTCGCGAGTCATGCCTGGTTTTCGAGCAATACCTGAGGTAATGATGATAATGTCAGAGTTAGCGGTTTTACTATAATCATTGCTGCAACCAAGCAATCTGGTAGTTATATTGAGCATATGTGCAGTTTGCAACATATCCATAACTTTACCTTCGGCTAGACCTTCTTTAATATCTACTAAGATTAAATCTTGAGCAATATTTTTTGCAAAGATTACATTGGCAGCTGTTGCACCGACATTGCCGGCACCAACAATTGTGACTTTCATAATAATCAGCTCCTTAAAATTATTTATTAACTTGCCTTTAACATAACATTTAAGTGAAAATTAGTAAAATCATAATTCTTTATCAAATTGATAAGTTATTAGTTATCAATGTTTTTTTGCCAAACTGTAATCCCTTGTTGATTAGGGATAATTTCAGGATTGAAAATCGGTTCTTTGATACCGGCTCTTTTTTGGTCAATATAGTCTTTTAAGCAAATAAATGAATACTTACTGAGTAAAGTGATGGAGAATAAGTTTGTAATAGCCATTAAGCCCATAAATAAATCGGCCATATCCCATACTAATGATATTTTGGCGATTGAGCCAAATAAAACCATTCCAACAACAGCGCAGCGGAAAAGTGTTAGATAAAATTTATTGGTACTTAAAAAACCGATGTTACTTTCACCATAATAATAATTACCGATAATAGAACTAAAAGCAAATAAAAAGACGAACATTGATAATAAGGCTGGTGCGAAAGTCCCGATATGTAGTGATAAAGATGCTTGGACTAATTCAATACCAGTAAGGTTAAAAGATTGATAATCTGTTGTCAACAAAATGATAAAAGCTGAAGATGAACATACCAATAACGTATCGACAAAGACGCCTAAAGCTTGAATCAGTCCTTGCTTTACTGGATGAGATACGTCGGCTGTTGCTGCAGCATTAGGCACGGAACCCATTCCTGCTTCATTCGAGAATAAGCCTCTTTTTATACCGGCCATCATGGCAGCACCTAAACCACCACCTAGAACTGCATCAGAGGAAAAGGCGGTAGTGAAAATTTGCTGAAAGACAAATGGTAACATACTGAAGTTGGTGGTAATAATAAAGAGTGCAACAAAGATATATAAAGTTGCCATTATCGGTACGAGCCATTCTGTAACTTGAGCAATTCTTTTTATTCCGCCAAAAATTATGATAGCGGTTAAGAATGATAAAATAAGACCCGTAGAAAAACGGTCGAAGCCAAAAGCTGTTTGTGTTGATAAGGTGATAGTATTTGCTTGTACAGAATTAAAAATAAGACCGAAGGTAATGCTGATTAGTATTGCAAAAAATGTTGCGAGATTTTTTTTATTTAAGGCGTTTTTGATATAATAAGCTGGGCCACCGCGAAAATTACCATTGTCATCTTGTATTTTGTAGATTTGTGCCAAGGTACTTTCGACAAAACCAGTCGCTGAACCGATTATTGCAATTATCCACATCCATAAGATTGCACCGGGGCCACCATTTATAATTGCGATTGCAACTCCGGCAATATTGCCGACGCCTACGCGGGAAGCAGTACTGATGCAAAAAGCTTGGAAGGAAGAAATTTTAGTGCTTTTCGTACCAAAAGAATCAGTCAGTAAACGAATCATTTCGGGGAATAGTTGAATTTGTACAAATTTAGTTTTTATTGAAAAAAACAAGCCTAGCGAAATTAACAATATGATTAAAATGTATGACCAAATAATTTCATTGATATTGTTGACGAATGAGTTTAATAAATCCATAAAAATACTCCTTTTGCTTTATAATATAAAGATAATTTGTGTTTTATATTATAACACAAAACACAGCTAAAGAAAAAAAGGTATAAAGAGATTTTCTCTTTATACCTTTAAGGTGTAGTATTCACGCATCATCACAGAATATTTCACAGAGAACATTGCCTGGTGTTCCTTCGGCAATTAGCTCTTTCATTGTTTCTTTAAAGGCCAATTTTAGTTCCTCTAAAGTTCCATCAAAACCATTGTCCCTAGCCACTGTTAGAATTTTTTCATCATCGCTAATAATTGATAGTTGGTCAGCTAATGAAGGTGTCCGATAAACTTTTTCCGCAAATTTTTTTGCACTTTCCATCGACATATAAATCCCTCCTTAAATCACAAAACTATGTTATAGCTCTATTTAAATTACACAAAAAAAGGTGATTTTTTCCACTAAAAGTTATGTAAAGTAAGAAAAATTATTTATGTTATAATATAGTTAAAGTAAAAGTAGTGAAAGGATTGGTGTAATAATGGAGCTATTAGAACGTTATAATAAGTTAAAAGCCTTGGTAATAGAACGAAAAAAAGAATTTGAAGCACTAATGAATTTTGTGGAAAGTGAAACGGCTTACTTAGTAGCGCCAGCATCAACTAAATTTCATTTATGCCGTGAAAAAGGGTTGCTGGAACATAGTGTCAATGTCGCTGAAACTATTCTTAAATTAAAAGAAACATTAGCGCCAACTATTAGTACGGAAAGTTGTGTTATTGTAGGGCTATTACATGACTTGGGGAAAGCAGGAATGCCGGGGCAACCACAGTACTTAGTTAACTCACCAACATCCAAACAAAAACAATATGGTTATTCGGCTAGTACTCCATATCGTTTTAATAATGAATTGATTTATTTGAGTGTGCCGTTACGAACATTACATCTGGTTTTGCCAAGATTGACTTTAACAGAAGCTGAAACCCAAGCGATTATGTATCATGATGGTCAATATGTTGATGATAATAAGAGTGTAGCAACGAGAGAAGAAGAACTAACATTACTATTGCAATATGCTGATAATTGGAGCAGTTTTTCGATTGAAAAATAAACTAGGAACAATTAGTTGTTTTTATTGAAAAATTCAATAAGTTGTTCTTCAGTGATGATTTTAATATGATGATGGTCTTTTTTTAACGTTAAAATATCTTCAACTTTTCGACCATAAGAGTAGAAGGGCCAACAAGATGATTTCGATGCACCGACGATAAGATAACTAACCTGTGGCGAGACATTACTTAAAGGATAGATTTTCTTAGAGCGTAATGTTTTAATAAGCTCAATTTTTTCAAAATTTTTAAAAGTTCCGGTTAGGCAGATGTTTTTATCGGTTAAATCAAGTTCAGTTGAGCTAACGATAATATTTTCTAAAATAGATAACTCTTTTATTGTCGTTAAACTTTCAACAGTTAGACTGCTATTATTGAGGGGAAATTGTTGCATTATTGTCTGTAGTTGTTGATACTCTGTTTCCAAAAATAAATTAGCTCTTAACACAGTTGTTAATATTTTTATTACTTCATTGTAAGGATAAATTGCAATGAAATTTTTACTGCTATTATGCCAATTATTAAGATTTGCTAGCTGCTCTATCGTTAAGGGTAGCTCAACTTCGATAGATTGCAGATTTTGTGATAAGGTTTTTAAATCGGCAATAATCATATCGTGATATTTATTGGCAAAGCCTAGATTATTACAAACCCATAATAAGTCATTAAATGCTTGTAAGGCTTCGAAAGAATTTTCTGGTGGACAATTTATAAGGGGGAGTGCCTCACTAAAAGGTTGGATACTGCTAAAGTCTTTATAGTCTTCAGCCCAAGTTTTTAATTCAGTCATAATGGGTGTGGTGATATTACCTTCTAGTTGTAGCGCAAATAATAAGCCCTCTAAGGCATGAATACCTTTATCAATGGCTGATGTTGAGCTTGTCGGCGGTAAATTAGCCTTAGTTTCAGTACCTTTGATATATTTTATATCATCAAAAGAATATGTTAATAAGTTAGAACAGTGTTCACAAAGGTTTTTTTCATCGAGGGGAAATCCACAATATTGACAATTCATTTTTTAACCTCCAATATAAATCTTATGTTAATTATAGCAAAAGGGTAGAAAAATAGCTAAAAAAATGGTCAGCATTAAGCTGACCATTTTTTATTTAGCATATAATATATCAAGTTGTTTTTTTACTTCGTCATTTTCTAAATATTCATCATAAGACATCGTTCGATCGATTAGACCATTAGGGGTTATCTCAATAATGCGGTTAGCAATTGTTTCGATAAATTGATGGTCATGTGAAACGAATAGCATTGTTCCAGGGAAACTAATTAGACCGTTGTTAAGAGCGGTAATTGATTCTAGATCTAAATGGTTAGTTGGTTCATCTAATAACAAGACATTAGAACCGCTAAGCATCATTTTAGATAACATACAACGAACTTTTTCGCCACCGGAAAGAACTTTTGCTTCTTTTAAACTTTCTTCGCCGGAAAATAACATTCTGCCTAAGAATCCGCGGACAAAAGTTTCATCTTGATCTTCGGAGTATTGTCTTAACCAATCAACTAAAGATAAATCAACATTATCAAAGTAACTGGAGTTATCTTTAGGTAAGTAAGCTTGAGTTGTTGTAATACCCCACTTATATTCGCCACTATCTGCTTCCATTTCGCCCATTAAAATTTTAAATAAGGTTGTTTTAGCTAGACCATC
The DNA here is from genome assembly GCA_018052945.1 of Negativicutes bacterium. Taxonomy (NCBI): domain Bacteria; kingdom Bacillati; phylum Bacillota; class Negativicutes; species Negativicutes bacterium. The sequence goes on from JAGPMH010000044.1 coordinate 8,086, forward strand.
TGGACCGACAAAGGCAATTTTATCACCTTTATTTACTAAGAAACTAACATCTTTTAAAATTTGCTCACCTTCAATTGTTTTTGAAATGTTTTCAACTGTTAATAATTGAGCGCCGGCTTCGCGTTCTGGTTTAAAAGCGATATAAGGATATTTACGGGAAGATGGTTTAATATCATCAAGTGTCAATTTTTCCAATAATTTTTTACGGGAAGTTGCTTGTTTAGATTTAGAAGCATTGGCACTGAAACGCTGAATAAAGGTTTGTAATTCTTTTGCTTTTTCTTCTTTCTTTTTATTAGCATCTTTTGCTAACTGTAATGCTAATTGGCTAGATTCTAACCAAAAATCATAGTTACCAACATAAAGCTGAATTCCTTCAAAATCTACATCCGCAATATGAGTACAAACTTGATTTAAGAAATGACGATCATGAGAAACTACAATAACGGTGTTTTCGAAATTGTATAAAAATTCTTCTAACCATTTGATAGAAACTATATCTAAATGATTTGTCGGCTCATCTAATAATAAAATATCAGGGTTACCAAATAAAGCTTGTGCTAACAGCACGCGAACCTTTTCCTTACCACTTAGTTCTGCCATTTTTAAATTATGCAGATTTTCGCTGATTCCTAAGCCGTTAAGAAGGCGAGCTGCTTCAGATTCAGCTTCCCAGCCGTTTAATTCGGCAAACTCACATTCAAGTTCAGAAACTTTCATTCCATCTTCATCCGAAAAATCAGCTTTAGCATAAAGTATTTCTTTTTCATCCATAATTTCTACTAAACGAGCGTGTCCCATAATAACGGTTTTTAAAACTTCGTATTCATCAAATTCATAATGATTTTGTTTTAATACTGCTAAACGTTGACCTGGAGTGATAATTACATCACCTTTAGTAGGTTCTATTTCTCCGGATAATAATTTTAAGAATGTTGATTTACCGGCACCATTAGCACCGATTACGCCATAACAATTACCAGGTGTAAATTTTATATTTACTTCTTTAAATAATATTCGTTTACCGAATTGCAAGGTTAAATTACTTGTACTGATCATAAACTGTCTTTTCATTCCTTTATAATTTATTTACCGAAATAGTGTAACATATAAAAAACTTTTCGTCTAATAAGATTTTAAAATAGAGAAAAGGCACAAAGTTTATCCTTTGCACCTTCTTATTATTTGCCTTGACGACTTAAGGCTCGTTTTAATATTTTTCCGGTAGATGTCTTTGGTAAAGTTGACATTTGATGAAACTCACGAGGGATTTTATATATTGCCAAATTTTCAGCAAGATATTTTTTAAGTTTCTTTTTATCAAAGACACTATCTTCAGTCATGACGATATAAGCAGCTGCTGTTTGTCCCCGTAAGGGGTCATCAATGCCAACAACTGCTGCTTCGATGATTCCGGGATAGGCATATAATAACTCTTCAATTTCACGTGGATAGATATTTTCGCCATTATTAATAATCATATCTTTAAGTCTATCGACAATGAAATAATAATCGTCAGCATCTTTATAGGCTAAATCACCGGTGTGCAACCAACCATTGATTATTGTTTTAGCAGTAGCTTCGGGAAGGTTGTAATAACCATTCATTACGGTTGGACCTTGTACTAATAGTTCGCCAATTTCGCCCAACGGCACTTCTGCTCCAGTATCGTCTACTAGTTTAGTGTTAAGCCCCGGCAAGATTTTACCGATAGAACCTACTTTTGGTTTACCTAAGGGGTTTACAGCTACAACCGGTGAAGCTTCTGATAAGCCATAACCTTCTAAAATATCAATATTAAATTTAGCTTTAAATTGTTGGGCGATAGTAACCGGCAAAGTTGCACCGCCAGAGACGCAAACTCTGAGTTTTGAAAAATCATCTTTAGTTGCTGTTCGTAGTAGCAAATTATAAATAGGGGGAACAGCATAGATTACGGACAAATTTAATGATTTAACCTTATCAATAGTTTCTTTAGGAATAAAGTTATCTAAGATATAAATTGCCGAACCTGATAAGAATGGATTCAAAACTGAACAAGTCCAAGCAAAACAATGATACATTGGTAAAATACAGAGGACTTTATCATCGGCTGAAATATCTAACGCCTGTTTAAACATCTTGGCATTTGTTACTAAGTTTTCGTGCGACAGCATTGCTCCTTTCGGATTACCAGTTGTACCAGAAGTATAAATGATAACACAAGTTGATTTGGCATCGTAAGTTGCCGGTAGCTTTGGCGCAGGCTGGTTGAGAAAATTAGCAGCAATGATATCAATGTCGCTGATTAACAGTTGAATTAAGTTTTCAGTATAATTTAGTACTGCTAAATTATTTGCTAAATCATATTGTTCTTTTGTTATTAAGTGTTTAATGTTAGCGTCCTTTATAATGAAAGCTATTTCCCGCTCGCTTAATTGAAAATTGATAGGAACAACAATTGCTCCCAAGCTAGTAAGTGCCAGATAAGCATAAATGTATTCAGCACAATTGCGTGACAGTAATCCGACATTTTCACCGGTTGCGATGCCTAGATGATGAAAATAATTACGATAAGAGTCTATTTTGGTAGCAACTTGACCGTAAGTTATATTTTTTTCGTCTAGAAAGGCTATGGAAGATGGATCATTTTGTCTGAAAATATCATGGACAAACATATAAACACCCTTTCATCTCTTAGTGTCCTAAGAAACCAATTTGGATAAAGAACAAAATTTGGAATAAATACATTAGCGGATGAACTTCAGCCGCTTTACCACGAATTATTTTTAATAAAGGATAGATAATGAAGCCAATCCCAATACCGATAGCAATGCTGTATGATAAAGGCATTAAGAATACGATTAAAAATGCTGGGAAGGATTCTTCAAAATCGTTCCAATCAATGTTACGTAAGCTGCTCATCATCAGGAAACCAACAATAATTAATGCCGGGGCAGTAATTGCAGGGATTGATGCTAACATTTGAGCAAGTGGAGCACAAAATAATAATAGACCAAATAATAATGCAACAACAACAGAAGAAAAACCTGTTCTACCACCAACTGCTACGCCGGCACCTGACTCGATATAAGCTGAAGTAGGGCTAGTGCCTAACATTGCTCCGGCTGTACTTCCTACAGCATCAGCAAGTAGGGCGCTTTTAATGCGTGGGAACTTACCATCTTTAATTAAGCCAGCTTGTTCGGCAATTCCAATCATCGTTCCGGTTGTGTCAAAAAGGGTGATTAAGAAAAATGTAAAAATAATAGCATATAAATTATCATCAAAAACGCCTTTAATATCCATTTGCATTGCAGTATGCTCTAAGCCGGTTGGCCATACAAATAAACTTGGAGGCAATGTAATCATTCCATTAAATAATGCAATAATGGCAGTAATGACCATCCCAATAAAGATATTACCGCGAACGTTAAACATCATTAAAACAACAGTTACAAATAAGTTGAAAATTGTTAATAACACTACAGGGTCGCTCGCATGACCAAAAGTTACTAAAGTTGCTGGTGAATCAACAATGATTTTAGAACCTTGTAATCCGATGAAGGCAATAAATAAGCCAATACCGGCAGTGATAGAATGTTTTAAGCTTTCTGGAATAGAGTTAATTAAAACATTACGAAATTTTGTAAAAGATAATACCAAAAATATTAGTGAAGCAATGAATACTGCACCTAGTGCTTTTTGCCAAGTGATTCCTAGTGCTAATACAACAGCAAAGGCAAAAAATGAATTTAAGCCCATGCCTGGCGCAATGGCAATCGGGTAGTTTGAAAATACACCCATGATTAAAGTACCAATCATTGTCGCAAGAATTGTTGCTACGAAAACCCCGTTAAAGTCCATACCTGTTTTACTAAGGATTGCCGGATTAACAATAGCAATGTAAACCATTGTAATGAAAGTAGTGATGCCGGCAATAACTTCGGTAGAAGCGTTAGTGCCTCTTCCTTTAAAATCAAACCATTTTTCCACGAATTTTCCTCCTAAAATTTAATGTTGTTTTGTCTGAAAATGACTAAAACATACTAATAT
>JAGPMH010000045.1:0-1260 GCA_018052945.1 Negativicutes bacterium
AACATATAATAACCTACCTTTTTTTAGTGTCCTCTTTATAACGATTGATGAACGATTGATGAACGATAGTTAAACAATCGTTTAACTATCGTTTAACAATGGTTAAACAGTTGTTCTTCGTGTTAAAAATCTTTGATTCCTAAGCTCCTTCAACTATGTTCAGTATGACAACAACACACAATAAACTTAACTTTTCCAATATTTTAACCATGTTCCACCATCGTTTCACTACTTTTTAACAATTATTCTACTATTGTTAAAATCCCATTCCTACTGTTCAAATCTCATCCGTTATGTTATTATTTTATCCGTATAATATGTATTGAAGGTGAATTTTTTGGACATAAAAATGAAATTACTGATTTTTGGCATTGACTTAATTTTACCACTAATAGTCGGGTATTGTTGCCAATATCAAAAAAAATTTAATGATCAATTTTTCAATAAAATGATTCTTAATAATATTTTAGTGGTATATCCGGCATTGTCGTTTTTATGCTTTTGGATTTTGCCACTCAACTTTGATTTAGTTTGGTTACCGGTTATGGGGTTAGCAATGGGCTTGATACCGGGCTTAGTTGCTTACTTTGTTGCAGAAAAGAAATTTGCTGATGATTTGGATCGTGGTAGTTATGTGATGTCAGCAGTTTTATCAAACCTTGGGACATTGGGGGGACTTTGCGTCTTTTTATTATATGGCGAGCGTGGCTACGGCTATCAACAATTAGTCGTATTATTTCAATATATTCTGATGTTTATGTTTTGCTACCCGCTAGCACAATATTATTATCAACGTGCCAATAGTGAAGGCGCAATAACAAAAATTTCAGTTAAACAGGTTTTATTTAGTCGAAATCAATTAGCCGTAGTCGGTATTTTTTGTGGCGTCGCCTTACAATTAGCCGGTATCCCTCGACCACATGCTTTAGATGGTATGGCAGAGTTTTTTGTACACTTTGGTGCGTGGACAGCATTGATTCCGGTGGGTTATTCAATGGATTTTGCTAAAATGAAAGGCTATTATTATCAATTAAAAGAATTAATTGCTATTAAATTCATTGTAACTCCGGTGGCAATTTACGGATTATCACATTTAATAATGACAGATAGAGTTATGTTAAACAGTATTTTAATTTTAGCCAGTACCCCTACTGCGGTTAATGCAGTAATCACTTCAAGAATTTATGACCTTAATATTAATATTGCCGTAGCAGCCTTTATCGTAACAACCTTAATATTTTTAACAATCATCTATCCCGG
>JAGPMH010000045.1:1360-11130 GCA_018052945.1 Negativicutes bacterium
AAATACTACTGTTACCAAAAGTTATTATAAATAAAAAAATTGCCTAGCTTAGGCAATTTTTTTTCGTTCTGAAATAGGTTGCAACTATTTCACATAATTCAGTTATATTAAATGGTTTATGAATACAATCATAACTCCCCAGTTCTTTGGCTTTAGATATTAATTCTAATTCACCATAGGCAGTCATCATAATAACAATATTTGCTTTACCAATTTTATTAAGTTCAGTTAAAGTTTCCAAACCGTTTAGCTCCGGCATTTTCATATCCATTAAAATTAAATCCGGATTATCTTCAGATATTTTAGCAAGGGCTTCGTTACCATTTCCGGCTAATTTAACCTCATAGCCTTCATCAGTAAAAAGCTCTTCCAATAATATCCTAATACCTGCTTGGTCATCTACAACTAAAATAGAGTTTTTATCTACACTACCCATATCTTTCCCCTTACTTAGAATTTTACAAGCACCCTATTAATATCTTTTTTTGGTAAATATTAATTATAGTTATTAGTTTATCATTTTAAGTTTTCCAAGTAAAGTAAAAATTAATTTATTATGGAATATTTTCATACTATATTTTGCTGTTTTATCATCTACAATAAATTCCACAGCATTATCTGAGCTTGGCAAATTATTATGTAAGCTTATCACTTCATTATTTTTCAATATTTCAATTTTATAAGCACTTTGGCGGAACCTCAGCGGATATTTAACTTTTACCTTATAGTTTTCCACCGGAATATCTTGCCCTAATAATTTAACTTCATATTGATCATACCAAAAATTTTGTTGCAATAATTTTCCATAAATCGCCACCAACTCCGGAGTATAGTAATCAATATATTTTTCTACCAATTGACTGGCTGTCGCAAACTCCAATAGACCTTTTGCAACATAGTTTCTTTTCAAAAAAGCTAGGTGTTCTTCAATTTCTTGAAACTGCCCGCCTTCAACTTCATTCCACTTGCCAGACCCTAGCACAAAAGCAGCATGGGTAAAGCCCACAATACTATGAACACCACTTTCTACCTTGCCATTTTTCACAAAGTAATCTAGTCCTTGTTCTACTTTGTTATTCAAAGTTTGACTATCTTGGCTATCATAAGCTAAAAACACTTGCGGTGTCAATCTAAATTCAACTAAACCAATATCTTTTAAGTCAGCCGTTTTTTTATTGATATCATTATTACCCGCAAAATAAATTTCCTGACCATAATTAGCCGAAGTATAACCTTCTATATTGCCGTCAGCATCACTCGACGCTAAAAAACCTACTTTTTTATAAGCATTAGTGCTGACTTGCTCTTCAGTTTCACCTACCCCAAAGTCAAACGAGCCGGCTCTGGCTGTTAAGCTTTGTCCTGAAGAATTTTCGCCGATTACTTCCTCTAAATAGGTTTGATAGGCAAACAATGTTCCTACTCTCGTAGCTCTTTCCTCATAAGTCCCTTCCAACGACAGCAAATGTGCCCAGCCATGATTTAAATGATTCGCCCATAAACCGTCACTTTCAGCATTATATGATAAAACATTCTGACTAAGATATGGGTCATAATCAGAGTGCATATGAATTGCATATTCATGCTGTAAGCTTTCTTGTTTAATAGATCGTTTTATCTTCATCATAGTTTCTAACCACGCTGTATGCTGTGATTTTGTAGCAACCCATTCTCCGGCTAGCAAGGCTGGAATCGCTGTATAGTGTGTCCATTTTGCACCATATTGATTCGCGATATAATTTAATTTTTCTGCTTTCTTGACCAGTTGCACATAATATTCCTCATGATCTAGCCAGCCATTTTTATTGCCCCAATTAAATTCATAGCCAGCACCATCGGCCGGTTCCAAATCGTCAGTCATAACATAATATATTTTTCCCGGCTTCTGATCGATAATATTTACAGCAACTTTATTTAAACTGACTAAACCGTTAATATTAAACCCTATTGCCCAATCTTTATCAAGATTAACGGCATTAGATCGGTTCGCTAGCAATTGCCATTTTAGCATTCTAGTTTCACCGGGTTGTAAATCTTGATTGACAATTTCAGCCGGACTTTGCAAAACAAGACCATACCCCTCCGGTAATATTAAGTTTACCGCAGCACTATTAATCTGATATTTGCTTAAGTTCGTTAAATTAGCTTGCAAATAAAATTCCTGCCCCTTGACCAAATTTACTTTAGGACTAAGCGGTTCAATTTTCAATGAAGCATTATGGTCATTAAACATATCATCTCTGGCGATTAAAGCATGTTGTCCCTGACCACATTCAATCACAAGTTGATAGTAGTGAATTTTATTATAATTTACAGCACCTAGTTCTTTGTCAAATAAAACCTGTAAATTATAAAAAGTATCAATCCAATCCCCTTTAAAATTTATACTATAGCGGGAGTCAATCCATTTAATTTGATCATTGCTGTCACTCATTTCTCCGGTGACAACCCAGCCTACACTATATACTACGCTTTTATTTTCATCTAAGCCTTGTAATATCAAGCGACCTTTACCTTGAGTTGACAAAAACTGCACCTTAAAATTAGCGGTAGCTGATATATCAGCCATCATTTCTTTGATATAAGAAATTTCGCCATTATTACCAGCAGAAAGCTCTAACATTTTTTCAGTATTATTTTTTTGTAAAAACTTATAACTATTGCCGACCCCATTTTCAGTAATTGTTCCTTGAAAAACATTTTCTACTTCAGCTTTATTTTCAGTCAATGCCGCCGGATACTGTTCATAAGGTTTCGCAAATAAAATTGCACTTAAGATTATTAAAACACTAATCACTAACAATAATTTACGCATAATAAAACCTTTTCATTACAAATTGCCAATTTGTCCAATAGCTTGCATACTTAACCCCATTATTGCCACCAGCATAATAAAGCTTAGTAACAACATTATTGTTGGCGGAATAATTAAAATAACAACACTTCTCAAATAACTGATATTATAATTTACACTAATCGCTACTACCAATAAATAAGAAACCCATAACATCAGCATGATAAAGCCAAAGCCACCAATTACTGAACCCGCCATATTATCTAGCAGTGCACTTATTAAATACAAAGGAATTAAAAATATAATGGGTACATAAATATAGCCCATACTACTAAATAAATTTTTTACTTTTCCGACAAAGCCAAATAATTCTGCCAAAAAGTGCCACAAGGCACATAAACAACCCATAAAAATTACACCGGTTAGACCTTTTAACAACGCAAATCCTAAGGCAATATTTACTTCTAATTGCAGATTAAGCCCAAAGCCTAAGCTCACCAAAAACAATACTGTAAATAATAATAACGATGACTGTAGGGCATTATTTTCCTCACTAATTTTTAGCAATGCTGTTTGAGGTTTATTAAATAAGTCATAAATATTATCAAGCATATTAAAGCCCTACCATTTCTCTTGAGGCGCAAGTAACCCCATATTTGTGGTATCCTCATTTTTTAATAACATTAACAAAATATTAATTAATTCCGCCTTGCTACTGCTACCGGTTAATTTTGCAAAAGGATTATCATTACCAAATTCCTTAACAACCGGTTTCCCTTTAATATTAGCAGCCTTTGCTACAGCATCAATAGTATCATACATATTGCCTAAGTCATCCACTAACCCTACGGCTTTAGCTTGGTTACCAGTATAAATTCTTCCATCCGCCAAGGCCCGGACTGTATTTATATCCATCTTACGGCCTTCTGCTACTGTTTGAACAAACCCTTCATAGGTATCATTCACAATGCCTTGAATAATTTCACGCTCTTTATTAGTCATCGGTCGATCCGCAGACATAATGTCTTTGAATTCACCACTTTTAATTTTTTCTTGTTTAATACCGATTTTACGATATAATTCTTCCCAATTAGAATAAGGCATATAAACCCCAATACTACCAGTGATAGTAGAGGAATTAGCATAAATCTTGTCGGTACAAGACGCTAACCAATAGCCCCCCGAAGCAGTAACATCACCCATAGAAGTATAAATCAATTTACCGTTAGCCCTAATTTTTTTAATTTCTTCACCAACTTCTTGGGTCGCTCCGGTGCTACCACCTGGGCTGTTAATTCTTAACACAATGGCTTTAACCGAGCTATCTTCACTGGCTTTATGTAATTGATTGATGATGCTTTCGCTACCGCCAACATCACCCCATAATCCACGAGAACTGCTATTGGTAATAACTCCATCAACATACACTACCGCCACTTTTTCGCCCAACACTGTTGATTTTTCTTTTTTAGTACTAAACGCCAAGGTTATTAGACAAGTTAAAACAAATAAAATTAATCCTACAATCACAAGTTTTTTACGCATAATACCCCTCCTGTTTTTTAACAATAGTGTAACGATGGTTAAAAACGGTTTAACATAGTTGAACATCGAAAAACCTAAATCATTAGACAAATAATTGCACTATTGATCAACAACTGTTACACCATCATTTCACCACATTTAGCCATTTTTCAACTACCGTTATTATATAGCAAAAAAGGGTGCTTTTACACACCCTTTTTATTATTTATTAGCAATTGCTGCTGTTACGAAATCACGGAATAATGGATGAGGATTAGTTGGGCGAGATTTTAATTCCGGATGGAATTGCGTTGCCACAAACCATGGATGATCTTTAACCTCAACAATCTCTACTAAACTGCCATCTGGCAATGTTCCAGCGATTACTAAGCCAGCTGCAGTTAATTGTTCACGATATTTATTGTTAAATTCAAAACGATGACGATGACGCTCATGAATTAATTCAGCTTTATATGCTGCATGAGTATTGGTAGTAGGACTTACTTTACAAGGATATTGTCCTAATCTCATCGTCCCACCCTTAGCTTCCACATCAACCTGATCTGACATCAAGTCAATGACCGGGTTAAGCGTGTCTGAGAATTCACTACTATGAGCATCGGTTAAGTTGCACACATTACGGGCAAATTCAATAACCGCACACTGCATTCCCAAGCATAGGCCTAAAAATGGAATTTTATTTTCTCTGGCATACTGAATTGCTGAAATCTTTCCTTCAACCCCTCTATCACCAAAACCGCCCGGCACTAAAATTCCTTTACAACCTTCAAAAACTTCCGCTAAATTTGTTCCTTCAGCTTCAATTTCTTCGGCATTAACCCATTTTATATTTACTTTTACATCATTGGCAAACCCGCCATGATTTAAAGACTCCGTAACACTCATATAGGCATCCGGCAATTCAACATATTTACCCACCATTGCGATTGTTACTTCTGCGCTAGGATTATTTATTTTATCAACTAAAGCTTGCCAATCACTCATATCAGCTTCTTTAGCTTTAATATTCATTTTTTCCATCACAATTCTATCAAGACCCTCTGCTTGTAACATTAACGGTACTTGATAAATACTGCTGGCTGTTCTGTTTTGAATTACTGCATTGGCATCAATATCACAGAATAAAGCTAATTTATCTTTCATTTCTGTAGAAATTTCTTTTTCCGCACGACAAACAATAATATCAGGATGAATTCCAATTCCTCTTAGCTCTTTTACACTATGTTGTGTCGGTTTAGTTTTAAGCTCACCGGCAGCTGAAATATAAGGAACTAATGTCACATGAATATATAAAGCATCATCGCGGCCAACTTCTTTTTTAACTTGGCGAATGGCTTCTAAAAACGGTAAACTTTCAATATCACCAACAGTACCGCCAATTTCAGTAATAACGATATCAGCTTCATCGTCTTTACCAACTTGATAAACACGTTCTTTAATCTCGTTTGTTATATGAGGAATAACTTGAACTGTACTACCTAAATAGTCACCTTGACGCTCTTTATTAATAACTGACCAATAAATCTTACCGGCAGTCACATTGGAAGACTTACCTAAATTAATATCAACAAAACGCTCATAATGGCCTAAGTCTAAATCTGTTTCGGCACCATCATCGGTTACGAAAACCTCTCCATGTTGATACGGACTCATTGTACCCGGATCAATATTTATATAGGGATCAAACTTTTGAATTGTGACCTTCAGACCACGACTTTTTAACAATCGCCCCAAAGAAGCTGCTGTAATACCCTTACCAAGGGAAGATACAACACCACCTGTGACGAAGATATACTTTGCCATTTGTAAATCCTCCTTCATGATTTATATCTTTATATCAAATACTTATTTTTCCATTAAGCATTTTTACACACGCCAACTATTTTATCGCTACTCTTAACACACTGTCAAGCAACTTATTCTTGTTCTTGAATTTCTGATAATAATTTTTCTCTTCGACGGGAATTAGAGGTAGTTTTGGTAGTACTACCTTCTTCACTGGCTGCTTGCTTTTTCGTTTGCGGTGGTGCCCACGCCGCTAAGCCCCACATCCCTTTGCCCATATGTTGAAATCTGCTGTCCATATTGATAAAAGTATGGATTTCCGATATTTTATGTGCTAAAGACTGTACCGGAATATTTTTCTTCTCAATAACCTCATTTATTAAATCTCTAAAGTAAATTGCTTCTCCTGCTGTTTGTAATATGTTAACAGCTACATCTGTTTCTGATAATTTATTGTTTTCCAATTAATTTCTTCCCTTCATCTCAATGATATTTTATCTAATTTACATTTTTTCCGGCGCAGATATTCCTAAAATATTTAAAGAATGGACAATATTATTTTTCACTGCACTCAATAATGCTAATCTGGCAATCGCCAAATCTTCTTCCACGCCCATAATACGACATTGATTATAAAAGCTATGGAATAATCCCGCTAAATCATGAGCGTACCGCGCAATGCGATGTGGTGCTCGTTCTTTTGCCGAATAACTTATTTCTTCCGGATATTCTGTTAATTTTTTAATTAAGGCTACTTCTGTTTCACTATTTAATAATTCTAATTTCGCACTGTTTTCATTGTATTTAATTCTTGCTTCGTCCGCTTGGCGGAAAATACTGCAAATACGGGCATGAGCATATTGTATATAATATACCGGGTTTTCATTGGATCTTGATTTTGCTAAATCCAAGTCAAAATCTAATTGACTGTCAATTGAACGCATTATAAAGAAGAATCTTGCAGCATCAGTGCCAACTTCCTCAATCAATTCTGTCAAAGTTATGCTTTGACCAGTTCGTTTTGACATTTTTACTAATTCACCATTTTGGTATAAACTTACCATTTGTAAAATAAGTACTTCTAAGGCCTCACCACTATAACCTAATGCAGCAATCGCTGCTTTGACCCTTGCAATATAGCCATGATGATCAGCACCCCAAATATTAATTAAGGTATCAAACCCACGTTCCATCTTGTCACGATGATAAGCAATATCAGCCGCTAAATATGTAGGCACGCCATTATCCCTAATTACTACCCGGTCTTTGTCATCACCATAAGCCGTCGATTTAAGCCATAATGCTCCATCTTCTTTAAACATATTGCCATTATCAAGTAAAACATTACAAGTTTCTTCAATAGCACCAGCTTGATGCAGTGTTAATTCACTGAACCAATTGTCAAAACTAACATTAAAAGCTTGTAAATCTTCTTTAAGTGCTGCTAATTTTTCTTCTAAGGCTAAAGTTTTAAATATTTGCAACCGTTCTGCTTCACTCATCTGCAAATACTGATCATTATGATGGTCAATAATTCTTTGTGCCGTATCAATAATATCACGCCCATGATAGCCATTCTCTGGGAAAGTAGTTTCTTGACCTAGCAATTCTAAATAGCGCGCATTAACTGAAGCTGCCAAATTATCAATTTGGTTACCGGCATCATTAATATAATACTCACTTTCCACAGCATAGCCCGCAGCCTTCAGTAAATTTACTAAAGCACTACCCACAGCAGCGCCTCGACCATGTCCGACATGTAAGGGCCCGGTTGGGTTAGCACTAACATATTCAACTTGAACTTTTTGCGGTGTTGCTAAAACCACATTACCATAAGATGACCCTTGCTTAATGATTTCCGCTAAACAATCATATAACCAAGTAGGCTTTAAATAAAAATTAATAAAGCCCGGTCCGGCAATTTCCGCTTTTTCTAACCACTCAGCCTTTAGTCTTGACACTATCGCTTCTGCAATAATCCTTGGCTTAGTCCGAGCCGCTTTTGCCGCTTGCAACGCAAAATTTGTTGCAAAATCACCAAATTCTTTTTGTGGTGGCACTTCTAAAATTATTTCAGGCAAATTTTCAGCACTAAAAGCCCCATCAGCGATACTTTGCTGTGCGGCACCACTAATTGCCTTATTAAGCAGTTCTTTTATATCCAAACTAAGTTCCTCCCGTTTGACCGCGCTAATTTAAATTATCAGCGACATTTTCCGTAGAAATATTTATTCTTAATTCATTTTCACTTTGCCATTGACCATCTATTGCTAGTTCATAGTCAATAACAATATCACCGGTAACTGTGCCAAAGGCAATATCCAGTTCCTTAGTTAAAACAGTAAGTCTCATATTGCCAAAAGGTGTCTTATAATTACTAGAGCTTGTTTCTAGTTTTTTAAAAAATTGAGTTTGTTCAACTTTTCCCTTACGAATTAAAGTTACATTATCTTTATCTATTTTTAATAAGGTTGAAGTATGATCTACCCCTAAGTTTTCGCTATCATTATATAGCACATAATGCACATCATTTTTACAATAATGTTTACCAACAGACACTACTTCAATCTTGTTTTCTTCGCCATAAATATCTTTTTGATTACCTAAAACCTTAACAACGACCTTGTTCATAGTCAACTCCTAAATAAACATGAATATATTATAACTTACTAGCCAAAGCTTGCCAACAAAAAGCATCCTATAAATAAAATTTATTTTAGCGAAGCACCAATCATTTTACAGTAACAATATATTTTCCGATCATTTTAACGGGCTTATAACTTTTCTTCGCTTGTCGCAAGCCTTCAATGCCCATATCTTCTTCTCTATTAATATATTTTAAATGACTCCACGCTTTTTGACAAAATTCCTGATTAATAATTGCATAGGCGCCTCTTATTTCAGGATTTGCTTTTTCAACATGAATCACTGCCGTATCAGTATTAAGTTGTTCTCCAAAAGTAAAGGCTTCCACCTTGCCATTTATTAAAATAGTACCACCGGTTAATTTTAAAGCAGTAAAATTATCTAGAACCTCAAAAATAGCTTCACGTTCGGCCATAATAATATCATCATTAAAGCCGTCATTTTGCTCAAACCAATTATTTAAGTTGGCTTTACATTGTTCCACTAAGTCAGGGGTCAACTCTTTATACTCATAATCGCTATAACTTTTCTTAAAGTTATTAACATGATTTTTTTTGGAATGATAACGTCTTCCCTTTAATTGAGCTAAGTCTTCTTGTAAATAAACATAATCAAAGTTATCCCGATCCGGCAAAAAGTCAAACTTAGTTTTGTCATACTTTAATAACTCTTCTGCCATCCAGCCTTCAACCCCAACCATTTTAAACGGAATATTGGCTTCTTCACAATACTGCAAACACTTACCAATAGCAGCTTGCGCTCTTTTCTTCGGACCAATTGGTTGCAATAAGAATTCTTCATCAGCATACTTCGCTTTAAAAAATAAAACATCAGCCAGCTTAGCATATTTTATTTGATAAGACTTTCTCCACATAAAGTAATTAGTAAAATTAAAATGCGAATTTTCATAATAATGATTTTTAAAAAAACTATCAAATAGTTCTTTATCAGCTTTAGTTATTTCTTGAAAATTAATAATAAACACCTCCATCTTTTAAGA
>JAGPMH010000046.1 GCA_018052945.1 Negativicutes bacterium
GGAGACCGCTACTCTACCAATTGAGCTATACCCCTATGGAGCGGAAAACGAGATTCGAACTCGCGACCCTCGCCTTGGCAAGGCGATGCTCTACCACTGAGCTATTTCCGCATTTCTTACGATAGTAGTTATTTTAGCATATTTATGTATTTATGACAAGATTTTTTCTGGTTAAAATTGTTTTAATTCCTTTTAAATTCTATATCATTAATACTTTTATCTTTTAAAAACAAAAGTGTTCCCTTCTTACAGGAAACACTAGTTTTTATAACTTACGACTACCACGTTTAGTCATATTAATATTTTCTTTACATAGCGGACAATTGCTAGGGTCATAGGTAGTTACATCTAAGTTTAACAAAGCTTTATAAGGAACTTCACCAAAGCTAGCTTTTCCGCCACTACGATCAACTAACATCCCAATACCAACCGGAATTCCGCCTTGCTCAACCACTACATCTAAAACTTCCTTAATTGATCCACCGGTTGTTACAATGTCTTCAACGATTAGTACTCTTTCACCCGGTTTAATCACAAAACCACGGCGCAAGGTCATTTTGCCATTTTCACGTTCTGTAAAAATAGCTCTTGTCCCTAATCTTTTGCCAACTTCATGTGCTAATAAAATTCCTCCAGTAATTGGTCCAACTACAACTTCAATATTATCTTCAAGGAATTTCTCAGCCAGTGCAATACATAATTGTTCTGTATATTTAGGATGTTGCAAAACTTGAAATTTCTCAACATATAATGGGCTATGTAAACCTGATGTTAATAAAAAGTGTCCTTCCATTATTGCACCAGTTTTAATAAATAGTTCTTTAACTTCATCTTGAGTCATTATACTTCCTCCATTTCAGCTAAGATAGCTTCAGCCGCTTCTTTAGGATTATTAGCTTTAGTTATCGGTCGACCAACTACCAAATGAGTTGCTCCATCCAATAAAGCCATTTTGGGTGTAGCAATACGACTTTGATCATTAACCTCAGCATTATAAGGTCTAACGCCCGGAGTTACAATCAAAAAATCTTCTCCACAAACTGCTTTAATCATTTTTGCTTCTTGCGGTGATGCAACCACACCATCCATACCAGCCTCTTGCGCTAATTTTGCTAACGCCACCACTTGTTCTTTTATTTCATTTTTTGAATTTAACGCCGCCCAATTAACTTCATCAATACTCGTCAATACTGTAACAGCAATTAACTTCGGCTTTTCAATACCTAAGTTTTCAGCCGCCAGTTTAACGGCTTGAGCTGCAGTTTGCATCATACTAAAACTTCCACTAGCATGGACATTAAGAATTTTAGCACCCAATTTCGTCAATGCTACTAACCCTTGAGCCGTGGTATTCGGAATGTCATGTAATTTTAAGTCTAAAAAGACATCTTTTCCATTCTCACTCAAATAATCTAAAACTTCTTTTCCTACACTATAAAATAATTCCATTCCAACTTTATAAAAATTTACACTGTCCCCTAGTTCTTCTACTAAATCTTTAACTTGATTCAGATTAGAATAATCCAGTGCAACTATCAATCTTTTATCTGCCATAGTTATTCTCCTCAATCAATTTTAAGTTGTCCTATTACTTGGCTAATATGAGTTAATTTTTCTTGTTTTAAATAATGTTCCATCCCCTGAGCTACAGTCACCGCAACGCTTGGATTAATAAAATTAGCCGTTCCAACCGCTATAGCACTAGCACCTGCCAACATAAATTCTAAAGCATCCTCAGTATTCATAATGCCACCCATGCCAATAATTGGCACTTTTACAGCATTAGCAACCTGCCATACCATTCTTAGTGCAATTGGTTTTACAGCAGGTCCCGATAAGCCACCAACAATATTACCCAAAATCGGTTTTCGGGTTTTTAAATCAATTGCCATCCCCAACAAAGTATTTATTAGAGAAATAGCATCGGCTCCAGCTGCTTCAATAGCTTTAGCCATATCAACAATATCGGTAACATTAGGCGATAGCTTAGCAATCACCGGTAAATTTGTATTTTTCTTCACTTCACGTACTACCGCTGTTGCACTCTCTTTATTAGTTCCAAAGGCAATACCACCATCTTTAACATTAGGACAAGAAATATTAAGTTCTAGACCGCTTACTCCATCCACCGTTAATTTATTGGCAAGTACGCCATATTCTTCAACTGTACTACCTGACATATTAACAATAACAGGCACATCATATTTTTTTAGTTTAGGTAGAATTTTATTAATAAAAGCATCACAACCCGGATTTTCTAAACCAATTGAATTTAGCATCCCACTTGGCGTTTCAGCAATTCTCACTCCACCATTGCCACTGCGTGGCTGTAGCGTTGTTCCTTTTACGACTACCGCACCAACTTGATTTAAATCTAAAAAGTCATTAAATTCCAGCCCAAATCCAAAGGTCCCTGATGCAGTCATTACAGGGTTTTTCATTTTTATACCGGCAATTTCAGTACTTAACATTAAAAAACCTCCTCTGCATAGAATACCGGGCCATCACTACATACTTTTTTACGGCTCCCATCCTTACTCTGACAAGTGCAAGATAGACAGGCACCAATACCACATGCCATATGTTTTTCTAGCGAAACTTGACATGGTATATTATATTCTTTTGCAATAGCGCTAACTTTTTCCATCATAATATGCGGTCCACAAACATAAATACCATCATATTTACCTGTTTTTAATAAATCAGGCAAAAGATCAACAGTAAACCCTTTTGTTCCTAGTGAACCATCATCTGTTGTTATATGAATTTCTTCAACAATGTCTTGAAATAATTCATGCCAACACATTTCAGTCTTAGTTCTACCACCCATTAAGATATCAATATTACATGGCAACAGCCGCTGAGCTAAAAAGATCAGCGGCGCCATTCCAATTCCTCCACCAACAAGTAGTGGTTTTTGAAAATCTAAAGCAAAGCCATTGCCTAACGGTCCTAAACAGTTGACTACATCACCTTGCTTCAATGTAGCTAATTTCTTAGTACCGTTGCCGGCTATACGATAAATTAAGGTTAATAGACCATTATTAAGATCAACACTAGCAATACTAATAGGGCGACGTAAAAGCGGCTCATTGCCATCTGTTATTTTTAAGTGAATAAACTGACCCGGCTTTGCTTGCTCCACAATTTCGGGAGCAAACAAAACCAATTCTTTTACATTATCAGAGATATGATTATGCTCTACTATTTTTGTATCAATTGCTAGTTTAGGCAAGAGTATCCCCTCCACCAATATAATCTTGTAATGCTAATACATAGATTAATCTACGTTCACGCATAAAACTTAGAACGCGCAAGACTTCCCAAGCAGTATCCATTGAAGTTAAACAAGGGATTGCATGTTCTACCGTAGCACGACGAATTTTAAAACCATCACGCTCATAATCTTTCCCTTGAGTTAACGTATTTATTACCATATTTATCTTGCCAGTTTTAATCATTTGGATAATATCAGCTTTATGTTCATGTACTTTGCTAACAATTCCAACTTCCAACCCAAGACTCTCAATGGTTTTGGCGGTGCCAGCAGTTGCCACTAAATCATAACCTAAATCAGAAAAAGCCTTCGCTAATTGTTGTACTTCTTCTTTATCTTTATCGGCAACAGTAAATAAGACCGTACCTTTAGTCGGAATATTCATTCCCGCTGCAGTAATCGCTTTATATAACGCTCTGGCATAATGATAATCGATCCCCATTACTTCACCAGTTGATTTCATTTCAGGTCCTAACGAAATATCAACTTGTTGCATTTTAGCAAAAGAGAATACCGGAGCTTTTACGGCAATATGAGGTTTAGCCGGCATTAAGCCAGGTTTGTAACCTAGTGATTCTAAAGTTTCACCCATAGCAATTCTCGTTGCTACATTTACCATTTGAACATCAGTTACTTTGCTTAAGAATGGTATTGTTCTACTGGATCGAGGATTTACCTCGATAACAAAAACCTTATCTTCAAACACTACATATTGAATGTTTAATAAGCCTTTTACATTTAAACCCACTGCTAAACGCTTTGTATAATCAATTATCGTATAGATAACTTTTGCTGAAAGAGTTTGTGGTGGATACACCGCAATACTATCACCGGAGTGAACACCGGCTCTTTCAATATGTTCCATGATCCCCGGAATTAAAACTTCAGTACCATCAGAAATAGCATCAACTTCTACTTCCGTCCCTTGCATATAGCGGTCAACCAATACCGGATGCTCCGGAGTAACTTTTACCGCCCGTCCCATATAGTCAATTAATTCTGTTTCTGAATATACTATTTCCATTGCTCTACCACCAAGTACATATGATGGTCTAACTACTACCGGATAACCAATTTTATTAGCAGCAGTTACTGCATCTTCAACATTAGTTACACTTGTTCCTTGCGGACGAGGAATTGAAATTTCTTCTAATAATTCATCAAACCGTTCTCTATCTTCCGCTCTATCAATATCATCAACAGAAGTTCCAAAAACTTTAATACCGGCTTTTTCTAAACTATTTGCAAGATTAATGGCTGTTTGTCCTCCAAACTGCACAATTACCCCTTCCGGTTTTTCTTTATCAATAATATTTAAAACATCTTCCGGCGTCAATGGCTCAAAGTACAATCTGTCAGCAGTATCAAAATCTGTACTAACTGTTTCCGGATTATTATTAACGATAATAGACTCTATGCCCATTTGTCTCAACGCCCATACGGAGTGAACAGAGCAATAATCAAACTCTACCCCTTGTCCAATTCTAATTGGCCCGGAGCCTAAAACCATAACTTTACGTTTATTTGATACTTCAACCTCATCTTCTTGAGCATAAGTTGAATAATAATAAGGCGTAGCAGCTTCAAACTCAGCCGCACACGTATCAACAATTTTATAGGATGGAGTTATCTTCATACCTTTACGCAATACTCTGATTTCATCAATGTTAGTATTGGTAAGCTCTGCGATGCTTTTATCGGCAAACCCATGTTTTTTAACATCAAGCATTAAAGCATCATCTAATTTTTCAGTTTTTAATTTATTTTCTAGTGATACGATATTATTTATTTTATCTAAGAACCAATTATCAATACCAGTAATATCATGAATTTCATTTGCAGAAATATTACGTCTTAACGCTTCTGCAACCACAAATAATCTTTCATCATTAGCCAGTGACAATCTCTCTTGAATTTCTGCATCAGTTAAATCTTCCATACCTTCAATATGCAAACGGTGCAATCCGATTTCTAAAGATCTAACGGCTTTTAATAACGCCCCTTCAAAATTACGGTCAATAGACATAACTTCACCAGTGGCCTTCATTTGTGTCCCTAAAATTCTATCTGCCGAGATAAATTTATCAAATGGCCATCTTGGAAATTTTACAACAATGTAATCTAGCGCCGGTTCAAAACAAGCCATTGTTTTTTGTGTTACCGCATTTTCGATTTCGTCTAAGTGATAACCAATTGCAATTTTACTAGCAACTTTAGCAATCGGATAACCTGTAGCTTTTGAGGCTAACGCACTCGAACGGCTAACACGAGGATTTACTTCAATTACATAATATTTTTTACTATGTGGATCTAAGGCATATTGAGCATTACAACCGCCTTCAATTCCTAAAGCTCTAATAATTTTCAGTGAAGCACTTCTCATCATTTGATATTCATGATCACTAAGAGTTTGTGAAGGTGCTACTACGATACTATCACCAGTATGAATACCAACTGGATCAAAGTTTTCCATATTACAAACAGTAATACAGTTGTCATTAGCATCACGCATTACTTCATACTCGATTTCTTTCCAGCCAGCAACACTTCGCTCAATAAGAACTTGACCAATCATACTGTATTTCAAGCCTCTAGTTACAATCGCAATTAAATCTTCTTCATTGTCAGCAATACCACCACCGGTACCACCTAAAGTGTAAGCTGGGCGAACAATAATCGGATAGCCTATTTCATTAGCAAAGCGTCTGGCACTTTCAACATCTTCAACAATATCACTTTCCGGAATCGGTTCACCAATTTCCAGCATAGTTTTTTTGAATAATTCTCTATCTTCTGCTTTTTTAATCGCTTCTAATGAAGTTCCTAAAAGCTCGACATTATACTTTTCTAAAATTCCGCGTTCTGCAAGTTTAAATGCTAAGTTTAAACCAGCTTGACCACCAAGCGTTGCTAGCAAACCATCCGGTTTTTCTTTACTGATAACTTCTTCCAAAAATTCCGGAGTTAATGGTTCGATATAAACTCTATCCGCAATATTAGCATCAGTCATGATAGTAGCAGGATTACTGTTAACTAAAACGACCTCTAACCCTTCTTCTTTTAACGCACGGCAAGCTTGAGTGCCGGCATAGTCAAACTCAGCAGCTTGACCTATAATAATCGGACCTGATCCGATAACAAGTACTTTACGCAGGTATTCTTTTTTTGGCACAGTCTATTCCCCCTTATTTAATAACGCCCAAAATTCATCGAACAAATATGTGTTGTCATCCGGTCCTGGTGATGCTTCCGGATGATATTGAACTGAGAATATCGGTAACTCTTTATGTCTAATCCCTTCCACTGTGCCATCGTTTACAGCACGATGTGAAACAATAACCGGTTTTCCTTCTAATGATTTCTCATCAACAGCATAACCATGATTTTGAGAAGAAATATGAACTCGACCAGTAATTAAATTTTTAACCGGTTGATTTGATCCTCTATGACCAAATTTAAGCTTATATGTATCAGCGCCCATCGCCAAAGCTAATAATTGATGACCTAAACAGATACCAAACATCGGTTTTTTGCCAATTAATTTTTTCACCGTTTCTACAACATCTAAGACTTCTTTAGGATCTCCAGGACCATTTGATAAGAAAATACCATCCGGCTTAAGGGCCATAACTTCTTCTGCTGTTGTATGGGCCGGTACAACCGTCAGGCTACAACCAATTTCATATAGCCCTTTTAAAATATTACTTTTTATTCCAAAGTCCATAACCACTACATGCGGGCCATCATTTTCCATTTTATAAGTTTCTGGCGTCGTTACTTGCTTTACAACATCACTCGCCATTGGTTCAGCCATTAATTCTTTAATTTCATCTTCAGTAACATCAGCTTTAACAATAATACCTTTCATTGTCCCAACTGAACGAATCTTTCTGGTAATTGCTCTAGTATCAACACCATAAATACATGGAATCTTATTTTCAATAAGGTATGTACTCAAATCACCTGTCTTTTGCCAATTACTTGGCGCTGTGCATAACTCCCCAATAACAAAGCCTTTAACAAACGGTTGACGTGATTGATTAAAAAGTTCCGCCACACCATAATTACCGATTAAAGGGTACGTTAATGTTACAATTTGGCCACAATATGAGGGATCTGTGAGGATTTCTTGATATCCTGTCATCCCTGTATTAAAAACAACCTCACCGGTTGCACAAGCTTCGTGTAATAATTCACCATTAAAGACACTACCGTCTTCTAAGATTAATTTACCTTTCACTATAACACCTCCATTTATTTTGCTACTATACTATAATACCATTTTCCATTACTATTTTGCCATTAACAATTGTTGCAACAGCTTTGCCTTTTAATTCCACACCATCATAAGGCGTAAATTTACCACGCGAATAAAACTTATTACTATCTACTTTCCAAGTTTTTTCCGGGTCGATAACCGTTAAGTCGGCAATTTTGCCAATTTCAATATTACCGGCATCCAATTTTAATATTTTTGCCGGTGCTACCGACATTTTTTCAATTATTTCATCTATCGTCATAATTCCAGTATGGTAAAGATTAGTTAAAATAACCCCTAATGATGTCTCCATTCCGGTAAAACCATTTGGCGCAAATTTAAATTCTCTATCTTTTTCCTCAAAGGCATGTGGTGAATGATCGGTTACGATTGCATCAATTGTGCCATCTTTTAAGCCTTCAATCATTGCCTGTACATGGTCTTGAGAACGTAGTGGTGGGCACACTTTGGCCGCTACATTAAAGTTTTTAATCTCTTCATCAGTTAACGTTAAATGATGTGGCGTAACTTCCGCCGTAACTTTCACTCCGCGCTTTTTAGCTTGGCGGACTAACTCCACAGCCCCTTTGCTACTGATATGAGCAATATGAATTCTAGCATTAGTATATTCAGCTAACAAGATATCTCTTGAAACTGCAATATCTTCTGCTACAGCCGGGCGACCTTTCATCCCAAGCATTGCTGAAACAGCACCTTCATGCATAACCCCATCTTCGGTCAAAGTATTATCTTCAGCATGAGAAATTATCGGTAAATCATAGCGAGCAATATAATCAAGACCATTCATTAATAGTTTTGCACTATCAACATAATGTCCGTCATCAGTTATTGCCACTGCTCCAGCTTCTAGCATATCACCAATTTCAGCTAGTTCTTTACCTTCCTGCCCTTTACTTAGCGCCCCCACAACTTTGACTTTTACTACACCATCTTGTTGTGCTCTTTGGGCAATCCCCTGTACTAATACAGAGTTATCAATGACTGGACTAGTATTAGGCATACAAGCAACAGTTGTAATCCCTCCAGCCGCTGCCGCTCTTGTCCCTGAACCAATATCCTCTTTAGCTTCTTGCCCAGGTTCACGTAAGTGAACATGCATATCAATCAAACCCGGAGCAATAATTAAGCCAGTGGCATCAAAAATTTCAGCATCGTCAGATTGTAGGTCAGCCCCGATTTTTACTATTTTTTCATCTTCAATTAAGATGTCAACCATATCATTAAAGTTAGTAGCCGGATTAACAACTCTTCCTGATTTAAGCAGTAATTTCAATGTTCTTACCTCCCATAAGCACTAAAGCTAGTAAGGCCATTCTAACAGCTAAGCCATTTTGCACTTGCTCTTGAATAGCTGATTTTTCGCAATAAGCTACCTCCGGTGAAATTTCCAGTCCTCTGTTCATCGGCCCTGGATGTAAAATTAACACATCTTTTTTCGCTAATTTTAATCTATCTTTATTTATTCCAAAAATACGGGCATATTCTCGTGGTGAAGGGAATAAACCTTTCTTTTGACGCTCTAATTGAATTCTTAAAACATTTACAACATCAGCATTTTCTAGTGCATCTTCAACATTGTCGTGCACAAAAATACCATCTTGACTTTCAATAAAGCGCGGAATTAGAGATTGTGGTCCGGCAAGATGAACTTCTGCTCCCATTTTGCGCAGCCCCCAAATATCAGATCGTGCAACACGACTATGAAGAATGTCGCCAACAATTGCCACCTTAAGTCCTTCTAAAGTGTTTTTATATTGATTAATCGTAAACATATCAAGTAGTCCTTGTGATGGATGTTCATGTGCTCCATCACCGGCATTTATGATAATTGGACTTACAACCTCACTGGCATATTGAGCAGCGCCTTCTGCTGAATGTCGCATTACAACGACATCAACCCCCATCGCTTCGACTGTCATTAAGGTATCTCTTAAACTTTCGCCTTTTACTACACTACTAGAACTCGTTGTTATATTAACAACATCGGCTCCTAAATATTTTCCGGCAAGTTCAAAAGAGGTGCGAGTACGAGTACTCGGTTCAAAAAATAAATTTATAATTGATTTTCCTCGTAATGTTGGAACTTTTTTAATATCACGATTGATAATATTTTTCATTTCTTTAGCTGTGTTTAAAACTAACTCAATTTCAGCTGGTGACATATTTTCTAAACCCAGAATGCTTTTACCGCGAAGCGAAGCTATTTGCTTACTCATTAAAAACCCCTCCTATAAAATAAACTCCCTGCCATCGCAAGGAGTTAGATAGGTTTAATAACTCAAAACTTCTCCTTGCCGACCTCTCCGGATCAGATTAAAGGACTTTATAAACTTTTATAATACTTATATAAAAGGCTTTCTCAAATAAATAGAGAAAGCCCTAACCAATAAAACAACTTTCCTTACCAGCCTCTCTGGACTGTATTTAAAGGTGTATTAAATTTATTTAATATTATCATAGTAAATCCAGCATTGTCAAGGACTATGAAGTTATATCACGATAATTTATTAATAAATAACATCATCAATCAATATTTTATTACGCCCTGTATTTTTCGCCCCATACATCCTATTGTCAGCCCGTTCGATAATTTTTTCAATTAAAAATTCATCTTTCAAAAATTCAGTAACATCAGCAACACCACCACTAAAAGTACAATTAATCCCATATTCATTAAACTCAAACAATTTCGAGCGAACTTGCTCTAAAATTCTCTCAACAAGCTGCGCCGTGGTATTTTTACAAGAGTCAATTGCCACCACGATAAACTCTTCACCGCCAATTCGACCGAAAATATCAGTAGTGCGCATATTGTCACTAACAATTTTAGAAAACTCCTTAATAACAAAATCCCCCGCTTGATGGCCAAAATTGTCATTAACAAATTTAAATTTATCAATATCTAAAATTGCTACCGAAAAAATCAATCCCGCTCTTTTGTAGATTTCGCTCAATTCCTCAAGCCTTTCAAAAACATAACGACTGTTATAAATATTGGTCAATGGATCTCTAACCGAAAGTTCCTTTACCTTTTCTTCAGCAATTTTTATAGCATTAATATCAACATGCGATCTAAACATTTTTAGCGGTTTATCATCTTTATCCCATTCAATAACACTACCACTATCTAAAACCCAAACCCACTCTCTATTTTTGTGTTTAAGCCTAAGTTCACATTTATAAAAATCAAGTTCACCCGTAAAATGCTTTTTTAAATTTAATTCTGCTTTAGCTAAATCCTCAGGATGAGTTAACTTAATCCAAGTGTCAATGTTAATTGGTGCTAACTCCTCCAAGGTATAACCAGCCATATAAGCCCACGCCTCATTAAATTTAGTTTCTCCTGTCTCGATATTCCACTCCCACGTCCCAACACCTGTTCCT
>JAGPMH010000047.1 GCA_018052945.1 Negativicutes bacterium
AATTAATGTTTGGAAAATTAAAGTATTAAAAGTATAATGTGAATAGCGCTTTGACGGTGGCTCATTATTTGGAGTGAAGTGGTTTTAAAAGAGGAAATGATTATGTTAAATAAAGAAAGTGCTTTTTGGCAGAGTACAGCAACGATAAAATTAAATGAAGTTCAAAAGCAGGCGGTAGCAATGACGGAGGGCGCATTGTTGTTATTGGCAGCACCGGGATCGGGAAAAACTACAACCATGATAATGAAAATCGGCTATCTGATAACAGTAA
Source organism: Negativicutes bacterium (assembly GCA_018052945.1). Classification (NCBI taxonomy): domain Bacteria; kingdom Bacillati; phylum Bacillota; class Negativicutes; species Negativicutes bacterium. Next base: position 272 of record JAGPMH010000047.1, read on the forward strand.
AAGGCGTAACAGCTGACAAAATCAAAGCAGTTACTTTTAGTCGGGCGGCAGCGTGGGAAATGAAAAAACGCTTTGAAAGTTTTTTCCCTAAACTAGATATTGTTGACTTTTCGACGATTCATAGCTTAGCTTTTGAAATTGCCAGAAAATATTTTAGGAAAAATAAAATAAAGTATCAATTGATTGAAGGCAGTAAAAATCAAGATAAAAGGCACATATTAAGAGATATCTTTAAGAGTCTAGTTAAAGAAAATATCACAGAAGATCAAATGGAAGAGTTGTTAACATATATTAGCTATATTAAAAATAAACTTATTCATACTGATCAATGGAGCGATGTTGAGTGCAATATTAAACAGGCTCATAAAATAATGGCTAAATACGAAGCGTTTAAAAATAATAGCGACGTTTTATTGTTGGATTATGATGATTTGTTGATTTATGCTAATAAAGCGTTAGATGATGATGAAATTTTAAAATATTATCAAAATTTATATGATTATGTATTAACTGATGAAAGTCAAGATACTTCTTTAGTACAGCATTATATTATTGAAAAAATGGTACAGAAACACGGAAATTTATGTGTTGTTGCGGATGATGATCAAGCTATTTACAGTTGGCGCGGGGCTGAACCGGCTTACTTAATGGAATTTAAAAAAGTATATCCTGAGGCAAGTGTTTTGTATATGGAACAAAATTATCGCTCTTCTAAAGATATTGTCACTGTGGCGAATTCTTTTATAAAATGGAACAAGAATCGTTATGAAAAGAATATGTTTACGGAAAATGATTTTTATAAACCGATAGTAATTAAAAAGCTGTCTGATTATAAAAGACAAGCAAAATATTTGATAGATGCAATCAGTAATAGTGAGGCTGGGGTAGCAATCTTATACCGCAATAATTCATCATCAATAATTTTGGTTAATGAGCTGGAGATAGCCGGTATTTCTTTTTATATTAAAGATGATGATAAAAAGTTTTTCAAGCATTGGGTGGTTGAAGATGTTTTAAATTTTATGCGATTAGCGTATTTGAATAGAAGTGTCACTGTGTTTGAAAGAATATACACAAAAATAAATGGCTATATTACCAATAGGCAGATGGAACAATTAAAATCAATCAATAATAATGAATCAGTGTTTATTAACTTACTGAATAATATCCAACTGGAAAGCTATCAATATAAATATATCCAAGAATGCCAAGATATTTTTCTCAAACTGAAAGAGATGAAGCCGATTAGTATTATTTATACTATTAGACATAGACTGGGCTATGAAAAAGCGTTAGAGCGAATTTGTTCTAGGTTAGGTTTTAAAAAAGAATATTTGCTGGGAATATTGAATACGCTGGAGGAAATTGCTGAAGGTATTAATACTATGGAAGAGTTTGTAGGCAGACTGAATTATTTGGAAAGTGTTATTAAAACTGCAAAAAATAATAGGACGGCGAAGGTGACTTTATCTACCTTTCATAGCGCTAAAGGGCTGGAGTTTGAAAATGTTTATATGATTGATTTGCTGGAGGGGATAATTCCGGCAACAACCGATATTGAACAATATAACAAAGGCAAAGAAAAAGCTATTGAAGAAGCTAGAAGGTTGTTTTATGTTGGTATGACCAGAGCTAAGAATAAGCTAGAGCTAATTAGTTATGAGAAGCGTGATAATGAGAAGGTTTTTGAGTCACAATTTGTTACAGCAGTACGCAAAATAGTTAATCCACAAGAAATTGCTAATAGTAGGCTTAAAAATATGTCTTTAGCGAAAAAGAAGAATGATATAATGGTAAATCCAAACGGAATTAAGAACATCGCTGATTTAAAAGTAGGAAATAATATAAAACATGCTAAGTTTGGAGTCGGAAAGATTATTGCTATTACTAATAGTGATATCGAAATTGATTTTTACGGTAATACTAAAAAATTACTATTGGAAGTGTGTCTTAATAAAGGTTTTTTGGAATTGGAAGAAATGTAATAAAGGAGCTCTTTGCTTATGCAAAGAGCTCCTTTATTACATTGTATAGATTAAAAAAGTATTGCGTGAATCTTGGTGATAGTTTGGTTCGATTTTTATTTCTTGTAGTAGTGAGAATGCGGTGTTTTCAAGGTGGTTAATATAATCAATGTCAGGGTAATAGAGGATTAAAGTTATCGGACGAGGTGTTGTTTGGACTGAGTTTATAATATTATTAAGGACTTTTTGAAATATTTGCACCGAAAAAGGGTTGAAGAAATAAAAAATATTTTCTTGAGAGTTAATTTCATATTCTTCAGCAAAGCAATTTTCAAATGAAATAAAGGACAATTGTTTTTTATGCTTGGCTTGATAAGTTGTTTTATTAATTTGCGCTTGTTGATAAAAAAACGAATTCATTTCAATACCAACGGTATGACATTTAGCGTAATAATTAAAATAAAAATTTAAGCGACCTTTACCACAGCCGAAGTCAACAATGGTATCAGTGGGTTTAAATTTATAGTTGTGTAAAAGCGTAGTTAAAACATTATAAGATGTTGCTTCATATCGATTATAGTGATAGTCTTTGTTAAATATTTTTTGTTCGCCGGTTGTTTTGATATTTAATATTTTTTCATAAGCTTGTTCGTCCATAAAACCTCGCTAATAATTTTTTGACTATTTAAAAACTGTTAGAATTATTATAATTGTTACAACTCAATTTTGAAATAGCATAAGCAAAGATTGCTGTTAGCAATGCGGGTAAGATCCAACCAAAACCTTGATTATAAAGTGGTAATATTTGTTCTAAAAATTTATTGATTGCTGTTATATTTAAGCCGATTACATTAATTGCTTCAATTAAGCCCATAATAACGGTAACTCCAACAGATAATTGATATACTAAGCGAGAAATTTTAATGAAGTTATTAAATAAGGCTAGTGCTATTAAAACAATGACTATTGGATAGAGGAATACCAGTACTGGGATTGAAATAGAAATTAGGTTAGTAAGTCCAACGTTAGCAACAAAGCAAGAAAAGACAGCAATTATTAAAACCCAATTTTTATAACTTACTCTAGGGAAAAGACCATTGAAGAAATTTGCCCCTGAACACATTAACCCAATACTAGTGGTTAAGCATGCTAAGATAAAAGCTATTGCTAAAATTATATTACCAAAGGTTCCAAAATAGTAATTGGCAGCCCATGATAAAATTTCACCACCGTTTTGTGCTAATCCAGTTACCTCAACGCTAGTTGCGCCAAGATACGCTAAAGAGATGTAGATGGCGCTTAAACATGAGGCGGCAATGAGGCTGGCACCCAAACTAAAGCGTAAGGTCTCTGCTTTACTGGTAATACCTTTGCTTTTTATGATATTGAGCATTAATACCCCGAAAACCATTGAAGCTAAGGTATCCATTGTTAGGTAGCCGGCTCTAAAGCCTTCAGCTAAAGGAATACTTTGATAATTGCCAACCGCAGTGCCGAGATTTCCGGCTGGTGACAAAAAGGCATTTACCACCAAAAGTGTTAGTGAGATAAGTAGGGCCGGAGTTAATATTTTACCGACGTTATCAGAAAGTTTATCTTGATTGATGGAAAAATAATAACTAACAGCAAAAAAGATGATTGAGAAAAAGGCTAAGCCCGGAATTATCCAATCAGGGCTAGTAAAAAAACTTTTCATACCGGCATCAAAAGCAACAGCGGCAGTACGAGGAATTGCAAAAAATGGTCCAATAGTTAAATTAATTAAAACCATCATAATTAAAGAAAACTTTTTATTAACGCGGTTTGGTAAAGTATGAGGATCGTTACTGCCAATTAATGAAACGACCAAGACTCCCAATAAGGGCATCCCAACAGCAGTAATAATAAAACCGATTAATGCGGTAAAAAGATGTTCGCCAGCCATTTGCCCTAATAAAGGTGGAAAAATAAAATTTCCTGCACCAAAAAATAATGAGAAAAGTGCCAAGCCAAATGCGGTAATGTCAGAATATGTTGCTTTCACAGTAAAATACCTCCAGGTTTATATGAAATAATTTCTAAATTGTTAAAGTTATAATAAATAATGGAAAAAGAAATAAAAGCCTTAAAAAATTAACTTTATACAGATTATAATTATAACTTTCATTATGAATGAAGGCAATATGATTTTAAAATAAAAGTTTTAATAATTTGTGGATTGTTTTAGTGGCAGTGGGATTAGTAAAGTTGTTGTATGTTTGATAATGCCTTATAATATTTCCAAAAGGAAAAAGAGGGGGTTAGTTATGAAAGCTGTAGTGACGAGGGTTAAGGAAGCGCGAGTAGAGATTGATGGAGTTGTTAAAGGTTCAATTCAAGAAGGGTTTTTGGTATTATTAGGAATTGCTCCGAATGATGAGACTGGTGATGTTGTAAAGTTAGTCGATAAAATCTGCGGATGCAGAGTTTTTGCTGACGAAAATAAAAAAATGAATTTAAATTTATCGGCAATAGGAGGAAAATTACTGGTGATTTCACAATTCACCTTATTTGCAGATTTAAAAAGTCGTCGCCCTGGTTTTACAGGAGCGGCAAAACCTGATATTGCGATACCATTATATGAAAAATTTATAACGGAGTGTAAAAAGAGAGGTTTTTTAATCGAAAGTGGTGAATTTGGAGCTGATATGCAAGTTTATTCCATTAACGATGGACCGGTTACGTTATTGTTTAATAGTAAAGAACTTTAATAGCAGTTATGAGAAAAATACCGTTCCAAACTATTATTAGCAGAGGAAAATAAACCAACTATGGAGAATAATAACAATAGCATTACATTAAAGGGGAGGATGATTTTAAAATGAAAAAAATGCTAAGTAGTCTAGTTTTACTATTGATATTAGTTGGTGTGATGGGAAGTTGTGTAGCTAAATCCATTGAGGATAATCCGATTGATAGTGCATTTGCTAATGATTTTCAAAAAGCACAAAGTACTGTAGAAATTAACTATGTAAGCGAAAAATATTTGCAAGCTTGGAAAAAGGAACTTGTGAATGCTGCTAATGTTTTAAAAGGAAAATATAAATTTAAAGAAGATAAGATTATTGTTGATGAATATCTTGCCGGCTATGAAAAAGCAGCTAAAGCAGCTGGAAATGCAGAATGGTTAAATTGGGCCGATATTGACTCACCACCAAATAATCGTCTTTCGGGAACTGGAGCTGCCAGTGCTAGTATGTCGGCACAAGCCATAGTATATAAACAAGCGACTTGTAATTTAATAAATATTATTAAAGGTGTCTCCAGTGAAGGGCAATATCAGTATTTATATTCCGGTAAAGGAGCAGAACTAGAAAAAATAAAACAATACTAGTGATTACTTTTTATTTTAATATTTATTTTGCTTTTGACAAAATAAATAAAAGTATGTAAAATTATGTTGTAGATTGTAAACTTAATATTTGGAATAGGTGTCCGAAAGGACTTAATAGGGAAGTCGGTTAAAGGCCGACGCGGTCCCGCCACTGTAAGAGGGAGTAAAACCACTTTATGCCACTGAGTTATCGGGAAGGTGTGGAAGTAGCAATGATCTTGAGCCAGGAGAACTGCCTGTTTAGCAATCACCGTTATACCTACGAGCGATGGGGAGGAGATTTTCGATAGTTTTACTATTAAAAATTCCCCGGCATATTTATATGCTGGGGTTTGTTTGTGTTACTTATCTGAAAAGCTCTAATTACATTTTGTAGTTAGAGCTTTTTCTTATGGCTCGTAATAAAAAACAGGAGGGTAATATGAAAGGATTTGTAAAGAGGAAAGTAGTAATTTTAGCACTAGGAGCGAGCTTTATTGTCGGTAATAATATTAGTTTTGCGGGGGAAAGCAAAGATGAGTATGTTTTTGATCCGATTATTGTAACAGCGCAACGTTGTAGTAAAACTGACATGGATACTCCGGCAGCGGTAACTGTTTACAGCGCAGAACAACTAAAATTAACTGGAGCTAATAGTGTGATTGAAGCGCTGAAATATAGTGAAGGGATTATTTACCATGCACAAGGTCCGCTAGGAAATTCGCAGGGAGCTATGACTAGCAAGCTTATCATCAGAGGCGTGGAGAAAGGTACTTTAGTGTTAATTGATGGAGTACCATTAAATTTACATGGCCGATATAATTTGGAAGACATTTCGTTAAATGATATTGAAAAAATTGAAATTGTAAGAGGTGGTGGAGCAGTTTTATATGGTAGTGAGGCTATGGGTGGGGTTATTAATATCATAATGAAAGAACGAAAAAACAATACAGTTAGTTTTGCAGGTGGTAATTATGGTAGTAAGACTGCTAACATGTCGCTGCAAGCCGGAAAACTTGGTGTTGCTTTAAATGTTGATAAAACAGAGGATATTGAAGGAATTTCAGGAGGTTATACTAGAAGTACAGTTGCTAAAACCAGTGTTAAGTATGTTCCAAAACGGTATTATGATTTTTCGGGCAATGATAAGAATGGAATATCATGGGATTATAAATTTAATGATAATTTAAATTTAGCACATCAATATAGCACTAGTAAGGCGACATATTATTATAGGCATAGTGAGAATGCTAACAATGCTACAATTGGTAGTTTGAGTTCAAGCACTAAGTATGATACTGATTATAATAGGTTACAGTTAAAATATAGTAATAATGATTTAGTTGCTAAATTATATTTAAATGAGAAAAAACAAGATAGCGATAAGATTGATTACTGGGCAAGTACTGGTGGTAAGTATCAGAAATTAGTATCACCAACTACTTCAAAAAATAAATCAAAAGATAAAGTAGTGGGATTAGATTTACAGAATTCATGGATTCTTGGAAGTGATACATTGTTGCTAGGGGCAGATTATAAAAGAGAAAGCTATGCTGATATCAGCATACTACCTAGTTCTGATGAACGTAGTTTTGCTAGAAATATTTACTCTGTTTATGGTCAATATAATCATGAACTGGATGAAAAAAGTAGTATTATTTTTAGTGCTAGAGAAACTTTGACTACTGGTGCTACTGATGATAAAAACTACCAATGTTTTACGCCACAGTTGCAGTATTTGAAAGAAATAGATGTTGAAAGTAGTTTTTATGCTAGTGCAGCTAAATCCTTTATGATGCCAACTTTTACGCAAATTTACGGTAGTACAGGACGATTGAAAGGTAATTCGGCAGTACGACCGCAAGAGGGAAAACATTTTGAAGTTGGTGTTAAAAAGAATCATAATAATCATGCTTGGCGAGTGGCATTATTTAATTATTATATAAAAGATAATATTTCATCGACTTATAAAGAGGCAACAGATGAGTTTGAAACAAGTAATGAAGATATAAAAAATACTGGGCTAGAATTTGGCTGTGAAATTGAAAATTCGGCTAGAGTTCATACTGCTTGGGGCCTATCGTACAGTAATCCGCAAAAGAAAGAAACTGATAAAAATGGAGTAAGCTCAGCTTGGCGCAATTATTATGGTCGGTTACAATTAAATGGCGGAGTAACTTATAGTGTTACAGACTGGAAAATTTCCTTAAATGCAACGTATTTAGCAAAACGTGAACGTGATACTGATACCGGTGGTAAGATCAAACCGATGTTATTAACAAATCTTAATATTAATCATAATTTATCAGATGACAAAGAAATATTTTTAACAATAGATAATATTTTTGACCGTAAAGATATTACTTCTCATGCTACTTCTGAGTATTATACAATGGGGCGTAGTTTCAAACTTGGTTATAAAACAAAGTTATAATAAAACTTCTTTACTACTGGCTGGTTAAAGCTTAGAATATTAATAAAAATAATTGTAAAGAAGGATGAAGATGGATAGACTTAAAAAGATTATAAACTATTTAAGTTTAGAAGAATTTTTAAATGCCATAACTCATGGAATTGGTGCTGTGTTAGCGGTTGTTGGCTTTGTGGCGTTAATTATTGAAGCTTATTTAAATGGCGGTAAATGGCACTTGGTTAGCTTCTTGATTTATGGGATAAGTTTAATTTTATTATATGTGGCGTCGACTTTGTATCATAGTTTTAAAAATGAAAAAATTAAGGGTTATTTGAAAATATTTGATCATTCGGCAATCTATTTGTTAATAGCCGGTAATTATACACCGTTTGTCTTAGTACCATTACATGGTGTTTTAGGGTGGAGTATTTTTGGGATAGTGTGGGGAATGGCCTTAATTGGAATTGTGTTTAAATTGTTTTTTGCCAAAAGATTTAAATTTATTTCGACTATTTGTTATTTAATTATGGGCTGGTTTGCAGTTGTTATGATTAAACCGTTGTTAGCTAGTTTACCAATTGGGGCAATTTATTGGCTATTATTAGGTGGAGTGTTTTACACAATTGGTTCAGTATTTTATCTGATGAAAAGAATACCATATAATCATGTCATATGGCATTTATTTGTTTTAGCCGGTAGCTCAGCTCATTTTGTAGCTGTATTGGGTTATTTGACGAATATTAAGGTTAATTAAAAAATAAAATGGAGGGGCCGTTAAGACTTAGGCGAAGTCTTAACGGCCCTGGTTTTTTAATGTATATAATTGATTTTCTACTATTAATATTTAGCAAAAGATAATAATAGAATCAAATATACCAAGTATACTTATTTAAGATTATGAAAAGTAAAAGTCCTTATTTTAAGAAACAAGATAATAAAAATCCACCAAGAGTTCCACCGATAATTGAATTAACGAAGGTTGGGATGGACTTACCGATACTGTCACCAGAGAAGGCTGATGCTGCCCAAAGACCAAATCCTGCTGCCCAAGCCATATCAACCCAGGCGCTACCTGATTGAAAAATCATTCCTACACCATGATTTAAAGTCCATGCTGTACCAACGACAAAACCGGCAAATATCCATCCACCGATTGGACCAAATTTCTCAAGTAAGGGACCAACGCAAAGTCGAAGTAAATAAGGGAAAATAAATGCACCTGCAAACGTAGCTAACATTAAATTCATTGTCATTTTAATTCACCTCCTGATTTTTTATCACAATAATTACTCGGCATTTTTTAGATGTTTTTCAAACATCGCAGCGGTAATGCCACCGGTAATGCCACCAAGAATAACGATTGCTAGAGTTGGTAATGATTCGATTAATGGTGCGGTGGAACCGGCCATAAATACGTCGCGCATTGTTCCGCAAACGCCAATTCCCAAAGCCATATCGATCCAGGCTGAACCTTGTGGATTGTGGACAACTCCAACAAAATGATTGGCCCACCACATTGTGCTGATGATGATAAAGCCGGCAAACCAGCCACCGCCGATACCGTAAGCTTTAGCAAAAGCCCCCCATACGCACATTACAAAAATACCTGCAATTGCTGTTCCGATGATTGTTCTAAGTGAGTTCATACTATGCACCTCCTTTTAAATTTTGAGAAATATTTTTCTCTTGCCTATTAATAATGAAAAGGTGTGCCAAAATTTAAAAAAATATTAAAATAAATATAAATAAATAATAAAATGTTGTTATATTAGTATATAATCGCTAACGAAATAATAAAAAAACTATTTTGCTAAAGGAAAAACAGCCAGAGTAGTGTAAGTTTGAGTTTTAATCCGGAATTTTTCCCGATTAAAATAAAAAAATTCCCAATAAAAAATAAAGGAATATTTGGTAGACCATAGAATTTCTTTAATAATAATAGTTACATTTTTATTTAAACTATTAAAAATATAATTTTGAGGAGTGTAGTTTTATGGAAATGCAGTTTTTCGAAGCGGTTGCTAATAGGAGATCATATTATGCGATAGGTAAAGAAAAGATAGTCCCTGAAGATAAGATTCAAGAAATTGTTAATGTTGCTGTAAAACATATTCCTTCTTCATTTAATTCACAAACCGGCAGAGTGGTAATATTGTTTAATAAAAATCATCTTAGATTATGGGAAATAGTAAAAGAAGAATTAAGAAAAATTCTTTCAGATACTAACTATAATGATAGTAAAGAAAAAATTGAGCATTGCTTTGCTAGTGGTTATGGCACGATTTTATTTTTTGAAGATTATAGCTTGATAGAAGATTTGCAAAAGCAATTTCAACTTTACAAAGATAATTTTCCAATTTGGTCTCATCATTCTTCAGGAATGTTGCAATTTACAATTTGGACAGCTTTAGAAATGAATGGGCTAGGAGCTACCTTGCAACATTACAATCCATTAATAGATGATGCCGTAAAAAAACAGTGGTCAATACCGGAAAAGTGGAAGCTGATAGCACAAATGCCTTTTGGCAAGCCACTAGAACAGCCTGCTGAAAAAGAATATAAAAGCATAGCAGACAGAGTTAAAATTTATCGTTAAAAATATATAGGTGATAATATGGATAAAGAAGTGAAAAAACCAGATGTCTTAATTATTGGTTCGGGGCCGTCTGGATTAACAGCAGGGATATATGCAGCAAGATTTAAATTAGAGACGATGATTATTGAAGATGAATTAATTGGTGGACAAATTAGAGAAGCCTATGTTGTAGAAAATTATC
>JAGPMH010000048.1 GCA_018052945.1 Negativicutes bacterium
GGAATCATTACTCATTTTTGGGGTTGGCGCAGTATTTTTTTCTTGATTGCCATTGGCTTGGGTTTAAGTTTGATTGCTATAAAAAAAGTTCATGATGAATGGTATGGACAAAAAGAACCTTTCGATATAAAGGGGAGTTTGCTTTATTTTTTTGCTAGTACCAGCTTATTATATGGTTGCTCAAGTTATGCGGAAAATTATTATGGGAAATATTTGATGGCATTAGGGTTAATATTGTTTGTTGTGTTTGTGTTAGTACAAAGAAAAATAATTAATCCAGTTTTGAATATTAAATTATTTTCTAAGAATATAATATTTGCAATGTCTAATCTCGCCGCTATGATAAATTATAGTGCGACCTTTGCGATTAGTTTTGTGTTATCACTATATTTGCAGTTAATACAAAATTTGGACGCTCCGACCGCCGGCATGATTATTTTAATTCAACCGTTGTTAATGGCACTGTTTTCACCGTTGGCAGGGAGCTTGTCAGATAAAATTCAACCGAGAATTGTCGCAACGGTGGGGATGGCTTTAAATACTATCGGGTTAGTATTATTACTCTTTATCTCGGAAACAAGTAGTGTTTTTTATATCGCTGGAGCCTTGGTGATAATAGGATTAGGCTTTGCATTATTCTCGTCGCCGAATAATAATGCTATTATGAGTGCAGTTGAACAAAAAGATCACGGTGTTGCGGCCTCGGTGTTGTCGGCCATGCGATTATTTGGCCAAGGTTTTAGCATGGCCTTGGTTAATTTGTTTTTATCATTTTTTATAAACCTTGAACCTGATTATCATAAGGCGTTGTTACTTGGTTTTAAAAATATTTTTGTGGTTTTTAGTGGATTAAGCTTTGTGGGAATTTTTATTTCGCTGGCTAGAGGGAAGAATAAAGATAAATAGTTTTGTTGTAAGTGTTGCAAAAAAATATAGATAATGTTATAATTCTAAGGTCGTATGACAGTTAGGTTTAAAAAGTTTTTTTGAACCTTCCCTGCTCCGTAAGGAGCCATTAGTCCAGAGAGGGAGGTGATTTCGTGAGAAAATACGAAGTCATATTCATTGTTAAGCCACTTGATGAAGAAGCTATTAATGGTGTTGTTGCTAAATTCGAAAACATCATTACTACTAATGGTGGTAACATTGACAAGATTGATCGTTGGGGTAAAAAACGTCTTGCTTATGAAATAAAAGATAACACAGACGGATATTACTGCTTATTCTACATTACAGCTGAGCCTGCAGTTATTAACGAGGTTGACCGTGTAATGAAGATTACTGATGAGATCTTGAAACACATGATAATTAAAGACGAAGAATAATAAAAGCCAGGGGGAGTAAACCATGAATAAGGTTATATTGGTTGGGCGCCTTGCACAAGATCCGGAAGTTCGTTATACACAAGGTGGCAAAGCTGTTGCCAGCTTTAATCTTGCGGTAAATCGTTTTGGTGGTGGAAGTGCTCAAAAGGAGTCTGCTGATTTTATACCCATCGTAGCATGGGAGAAACTGGCCGAGATTTGTGGAAATAATCTTACTAAAGGAAGTCAGATCTTGGTTGAAGGACGTTTGCAAATCCGCTCTTATGAAACACAAGATGGTCAAAAACGTCGTGTTTCAGAAGTAGTTGCTCAAAGTATTGAGTTTTTAGGTAGTAAACGTGCGGCAGCAGAAGGTGGCTCGTCATCATCTGTTGATATGAACTCCTTTGGCAGTGAGGTCTTCCCTGAAGAAGAAATACCATTTTAAAGGGAGGTAAGTCCTATGAAACGTGAAAGAGGTAGAAAACCTAAGAAAAAAGTTTGTAGTTTCTGCGTAGATAAAGTTGAAGCTATCGATTATAAAGACGTTCCTAAATTACGTCGTTACGTTACAGAACGCGGTAAAATTTTACCACGTCGTATTTCTGGTAACTGCGCTAAACATCAACGTCAAGTTACAGTTGCTATTAAACGTGCTCGTAACATTGCGTTATTGCCGTTTACAGCTGAATAAAGCAAGTAAAAGAGCCTTTTTTGAGGCTCTTTTTTTATTAAAATTAATAATAATGTTAAGTTTTTGTGATGTTTGGCAGGAAGAAAGATATTTAAGTTAGAATATAATAAGATTAATTTCTTTAAAATAGAAGATGGTTTTAGGTGGCAAGAGGAGGAAAAATGGAGAAAACAACTAAGCCAATAATGGAAGGTGGCATTTTAGCAGGAATTGCGATTGTTATGGCTATGCTAGGAGTATATCTACCGTTATTGGGAATTGCGTTTATTTATACATGGTCAGTTCCGTTAATTGTGTTGGCAGTTCGCCATGATTTTAAGTGGAGTGTATTGACGGCAGTTGTTATAACAATTTTGACAGCACTGTTATTATCACCACTGACGGCATTGTCGTTAATGCTGATTTATGGTATTTTTGGGATTGCTATTGGGCAATGTATTAGGCTTAATTTTACTCCGATAAAAACAGTTATTATTTCAAGTATAGTGTCGATTTTATCATTAACACTTTACTTGAGCTTGAGCTTTATGTTAACAAATATAAATCCAATTGATGAACAAGAAAAATTTATTAGCCAAGTTAGTACTGTTGCGGTACAAGTTTATACTGAAGCAAATGTTCCGACTGAAAAAATTGCTGAAATAACAGAGGCAACTACCAAAATGGCAAGCGATGTAAAAATGTTATTTCCGCTCATTATTATTTGCTTTGGCTTTTTGAGCGTGTGGCTTAATTATAAGGTGGCGGGTCTGGTTTTAAATCGACTAGGAACTTTTGTTGAGCCTATTCCAAGCTTTAGTAATTGGCGATTTTCAACTTTGGCGTTGTATATTTACGCTTTTGCCTTGGTTGGCTTATATTGGGGAACTACCAGAGAAATTTACTTATTGAAGCAACTATCTTATAATATTCAGCAACTGGCTAATATTATAATGTTACTACAAGGGTTATCGTTGTGTTATTATTTGGCGAAAAAATATAATTTGTCAAAGATGGTCTGGAGTATTATACTGATTTTAATATTTTTAAATGGCTTTATGATTCAAACGGTGGCAATTGCCGGAGCGTTTGATATGATTATTGATTATCGCAAAAGAATTAATAATACCTAGAATAAATGGAGGGCAAAATTATGCCTCAAGGTTTTTCAAGCTGGATTGACACTTGTATCTATTTAACGGTTATATTGTGTTTGATGCTGATAATATTGGTTTATAATAAATATTTCGCATTTATGGGCTTTATATTGTTAGTCGCGTTATTTTTTTATGGGCGTGATCGTTATCGTGAACGTAAGAAAATTTTTGATAACTATGTTGAATGTGTAGCAAAAAATATCAATGAATTATCAAATTATGCCATTGATAAGTTTCCGATTGCTATTGCTGTAATAAATTCTGCCGGCAATGTTCAGTGGACTAATAATGAATTTAATAGCTGGTTTGAAGGTAAGGTTGAATACGACTGTAATATTTCAGAGGTTATTGCGGACTTACCGCTAGATAAAATGTGGGCTAAAGATGGAGAATTTGTGTTATTGTCTAATGAACGCTACTTTAATATTAAGCACCGTTTACTAGTAACACCGGGCGAACCGAAGGGGTTATTGGTTTTATATGTTGGTGATGTCACTGCGTTTGAAATGTTAAAGCAAGATTATTTATTAGAAATGCCCGCCTTGGCGTATGTACAAATTGATAATTATGACGATGTGCTACAAGGCTTAACTGATTCACAACGAACTGATGTTATCGTTGAAGTAAATAAGCTGTTAGAGGGTTGGGCTGGTGACGTTGGGGCCTTTATCAAAAAAATCTCGGAAGATAGTTATATTACTGTGCTAAATCGTAAGTCGCTTAATAAAGTTATCAATGATAAATTTGATGTTTTGGATAAAGTTAAAGCAGTTCATGGTGCAAATCGCTACCCTGTAACTCTTAGTATGGGGGTAGCAGTGGGTGCGGTTAATATGATTGACTTAGGAGAAATCGCACAAACTGGGTTAGACTTAGCACTAGGCCGTGGCGGTGATCAGGTTGTTCTTGATAATGAGGGCGCAAGACAATTTTATGGTGGGAAAGCTAAGGCGGTAGAAAAGCATACCAGAGTAAAAGCCAGAGTTGTGGCTCATGCACTGTATGAAACCATTTTAAATGCTGATTTTGTCTTGATTATGAGTCATCAAAATGAAGATTTTGATAGTTTGGGAGCAGCGATGGGTGTTGCTAAAATGGCTCGACATCTTAACAAAAAAGCTTATATTGCCGTTAGTGATTTTAATGTTTCGGTGAATCGTTTAATGGAAATGACCGCTGATTATGCTGAATATGATAATCTGTTTGTTGATCGGACCGATGCAATTGCCTTGGCGGCGGCTAATCCGGTGTTATTTGTTGTGGACACCCATATTCCGGAGATGACAGCAGTGCCGGAATTATTAAATAAGAGCGACAACATCATTGTAATAGATCATCATCGCCGATCAGAAAACTTCATCAATAAAGCCTTACTGGTTTACTTAGAGCCATCGGCCTCTTCTACGGCGGAATTGGTGACAGAATTGTTAATGTATTTTTCGGAAAATATTGATTTAACGAGGATTGAAGCTACGGGGCTGTATGCCGGAATTGTTGTTGATACGAAAAATTTTGCAGTACAAACCGGTGTTAGAACCTTTGATGCAGCGGCATATTTAAGGCGTGCCGGTGCTGATCCGGGCATTGTAAAAATGTTATTCCGCGAAGACTATGCAGAAACCGTAATTAGAGCGGAAGCAATTGCTAAGGCTGAAGCCTTGCCGAATGGTATTATAATTACAATGTGTAAGAAGCCGGTGAAAAATATCCAGGTAACAGCAGCGCAGGTTGCGGATGCACTCCTTAAAATTGATAAAGTTAAAATGAGTTTGGTTTTATTTCAATTAGAGGATGCTGTCGGCATTAGTGCTCGCTCTAATGGTGAAGTCAATGTTCAAATTATCATGGAAGAGTTTGGCGGAGGTGGACATCAAACTGTCGCTGGAGCACAAGTAAAAGAAATTAATATTGAAGAGTTGCGGTGTAAGGTACTTGATATCAGCACCAAATATATTGAGGAGAGTGAAGAAGATGAAAGTAATTCTACAACAAGAAGTTAAAAAATTAGGTAAAAAAGGTGATGTCATCGAAGTATCAGAAGGTTATGCAAGAAATTTTTTATTGCCGAAAAAATATGCAATTGAGGCGACAGCCGTTAATGTTAATAGTGTTAAACTAAAAAAAGAGTCAGAAGCCAGAAAACAACAGCAAGCGGTGGATGAAGCTAAATTAATGGCGGCACAATTAAGTAAAATTGAAGTAACTATTCCTGTTAAAATTGGTGATGGCGGAAAACTTTTTGGTTCAGTAACTGGTAAAGATATTGCTGATGTCTTGAAGGAAAAAAACAATATTGATATTGATAGAAGAAAAATAGAGCTTAAAGAAGGTATTAAAGCTGTAGGAGAATATGAAGCTGTTATTAGGGTTCATCCAGAAATAACAAGTAAAATTAAGGTTCATATAATCGCCGGCTAGGAAGAGGCTGTTAATGAGAAAGTTTTTAGATAAATTGATGAAAAAGAAACAAGAAGAACCAATAGAAGTTTTGCCTAATGTTAAATATGAAGAATTTAGCGGTCAAGTGGCCGCTTTATACACTTTATTAGCTAATATTTTTGGTTCTGATAAAATAATTTTACGCGCAGGTAATTTAGATGCGCTAGAGCAAATGCGTTCAGATGATTTATATGAACGCATTATTGCTCTGCAAAAACTAGTTTATGAAGATCCGACTATTGATAAGATTCCTAATAATGAAGAAATTCCGCAGATTTTAGATGATATTGAATATGAATTAGCTGATTTAATGGCAAGACGCAGTGTAGAAGATAAAATTGAGAAAAAAGTTGCGGAAAAAATGGAAGAGCGCCACCAAGAATATATTAAAGAAATTAGAATGCAGATTTTAAAAGATGAAGAAAAGACTTCAGAGAGCACGCAAAGTCTCAACCGTTTAGCAGAATTAGAAAAACTTGATAAAACCAAGTTGACGAAATCGGCAATGGAGTTATTGCGTCCGGCAACTTTAGATGAAGTTGTAGGACAAGAACGAGCAGTGGAAGCCTTGCGGGCAAAGTTGGCCTCGCCATATCCACAACATTTGATTTTATATGGACCACCTGGTGTTGGTAAAACTACAGCGGCTAGATTGGTGCTGGAAGAAGCTCGCAAAGCTAAATTCACTCCTTTTGCCGAGACTGCGCCGTTTGTAGAAACTGATGGTACGACGTTAAGATGGGATCCGCGGGACATGACTAATCCGTTATTGGGGTCGGTACATGATCCTATTTACCAAGGAGCAAGGCGTGATCTGGCTGATACCGGTATTCCTGAGCCTAAAACGGGCTTGGTGACTGAAGCTCATGGCGGAA
Source organism: Negativicutes bacterium (assembly GCA_018052945.1). Classification (NCBI taxonomy): domain Bacteria; kingdom Bacillati; phylum Bacillota; class Negativicutes; species Negativicutes bacterium. Next base: position 6,449 of record JAGPMH010000048.1, read on the forward strand.
TTTTATTTATTGATGAAATTGGTGAAATGGATCCGATGCTACAAAATAAGTTATTGAAGGTACTAGAAGATAAAAGAGTGTTTTTTGATTCGACTTATTATGATGCTAATGATGAAAATGTACCTAAGTATATTAAAAAATTATTTGAGGAAGGTGCACCGGCGGATTTTGTAATGATTGGTGCGACTACTCGGGAACCTGAGGATATTAATGCAGCAATCAGATCGCGGTGTGCTGAGATTTATTTTGAGCCACTGACACCGAAACATATTCAAGAAATTGTAAAAAACGCAGCTAGTAAGCTTAATGTTGCGATTGATGAAGCTGTGCCCAAAATTATCTCTGATTATACGATTGAAGGTCGAAAGGCAATTAATATTTTGGCCGATGCGTATAGCTTGGCATTATATCGTAATGGTGATAATGCTGAAAATATCGTTATTGATAAAAATGATATTTATCGAGTGGTGCAAGTTAGTAGACTATCACCATATGTTAATAAAATGGCCGCAGAAAAATCTGAAGTCGGTAAAATTTTCGGACTTGGTGTCGCGGGCTACTTAGGCTCGGTGTTGGAAATTGAAGCGGTGTCTTTTGCAGCGAATGAAAAAGGCAAAGGCACTATTAGATTTAATGAAACCGCCGGCAGTATGGCTAAGGATTCAGTGTTTAATGCGGCGGCGGTAGTGCGAAAAATAACCGGAGAAGATTTAAGTAATTATGATGTGCACATTAATATTATTGGTGGTGGCCGAATTGATGGTCCTTCAGCCGGAACGGCAATTTTAATTGCGATTATTTCCGCCATTACTAATACCCCAATCAGGCAAAATGCTGCGCTTACCGGTGAAATATCGATTCAAGGCAAGGTTAAAGCCGTTGGTGGCGTATTCGAAAAAGCTTATGGTGCTAAACAAGCCGGCATTACAACTTTAGTTATTCCCAAGGAAAATGAACAAGATATTCCTAAAGAACATTTAGGACTTAACATCGTGCCGGTAGAAACGGCCGAAGAGGCGTTACAGGTATTGTTTGAAGAACCGATAAAGTAAAGATAGAAGGGAGGAACTTTTTTGATCGAAAGAGTACCACCACAAAATATAGAAGCAGAGCAAGCTGTTATTGGCGGAATGCTCATTGAAAAAGAAGCAATTTCAAAAGTTGCCGAATTTTTAAAAGCAGATGATTTTTATCGAGAAGCTCATCGCTTGATTTTTGAAGCAATGTTGGAATTGTTTAATAAAAATGAAGCAGTCGATTTGGTGACCGTAACAGAAGTATTGCGAAAAAATGATAAGTTGGAGGCTGTTGGTGGCATCGCGTATATAACTTCATTGGCCAATAGTGTCCCAACTGCTGCTAATATTAATTATCATGGAAAAATCGTTGAAGAGAAGGCTTTGTTAAGAGGTTTGATTAATTCTGCGACTCATATTGCTAGTATGGGCTATGAAGATACTGAAGCGGTTGCGGATATTATTGATAAAGCAGAAAAAATGATTTTAGAAGTTTCAGAGCGAAAAATGTCCGGTGATTTTGTACCGATTAAGAGTATTATTTTTGATGCTTTCGGCAAAATTGAACAATTATATGCTTCTAAAGGGGGCATTACAGGTTTAGCGACCGGTTTTAAAGATTTAGATAAAATTACTTCAGGGTTACAGCCATCAGATTTAATTTTAGTAGCAGCCAGACCGAGTATGGGGAAAACTGCGTTTACTCTAAATATTGCTTCGCATGTTGCAATCAGAGAGAAAAAGGCAGTGGCTTTTTTCTCTCTGGAGATGTCTAAAGAACAGCTGGTACAGCGGATGCTTTGTTCGGAAGCTACTATTGATTCACAACGATTGAGAATTGGTGAATTAGAAGAACGTGACTGGACGAAGTTAATTAGTGCGGCGGATCGCTTATCTTCAGCACCGATTTATATTGACGATACTCCGGGAATTACGGTGATGGAGATGCGTTCAAAAGCGCGTCGCCTAAAAATTGAACATGACTTACAACTAATTATTATTGACTATTTACAATTAATGCAAGGTAGCAGTAATAAAGGTGGCGATAATCGTCAACAAGAAATTTCAGAAATATCGCGTTCCTTAAAGGCGTTGGCAAGAGAGCTAAACTTGCCTGTCATAGCACTGTCACAGCTTAGTCGTAGCGTAGAGTCGCGACAAATTAAAAAGCCGATGTTGAGTGATTTGCGTGAATCAGGTTCCTTAGAGCAAGATGCCGATATTGTATCGTTTTTATATCGTGAAGATTATTATAATCCGGAAACAGAAAATAAAAACATTACCGATATTATTATTGCAAAACACCGTAATGGTCCGGTGGATACCGTTCAATTATTCTTCCACAAACAATTTACAAAATTCTGCGATTTATCGCGAGTGCAAGAATAAATAATGTTAATTATCGTTGTGGGCTGACAAATAAAAGTTGAAAATTAACTTTGACCTTTGTCGGTTCCACAGCGACAAACAGTTTTTAAAGATAAAAAACTGAACTTATACTTTACAGTAAAAAAGGTTATAAGCTGATTATTATGCTGTTATTGTAAATACAACCTAGTTAAAAATTGATAAAGATATTGACACTACTGGTTTGTAATGCTATGATAATCAAGGGAAAAAATGATTTAGTTATTAAACTCAGATTAGGATAAATCCTATTTGAGTTATTTTTATTGTTTAAAATAAAAAAATCCAAGAACTGTCTTGTTTTATATACTAAAATATCATGTATTATAGTGTTGGCAGTTTATTAAGGAGTGTAAAGTTATGTCATCTGTAGTTGTAATGGGGACCCAATGGGGCGATGAAGGTAAAGGGAAAATAGTTGATTATTTAGCGGAAAAAGCTGATGTTATTGTTCGTTATCAAGGTGGCAGCAATGCTGGTCACACAGTAGTAGTTGATGGCGAAGAATTTAAACTGCGCTTATTGCCTTCCGGTATTTTATATAAAGGGAAAAAATGTGTAATCGCTAATGGGGTTGTAGTAGACCCAGGCGTATTAATTGAAGAACTTAACGGGATGGTTAAAAAAGGTGTTGATATTGCTGGAATTAGAATTTCCAATAGAGCACATGTTATTATGCCATATCATAAAGTTATTGATGAGTTAGAAGAAGAAGCTCGTGGCGATCATAAGATTGGTACTACTAAACGTGGGATTGGTCCTTGTTATATTGACCAAAACAATCGTTGTGGAATCAGAGTAGTTGATTTAATGGATGAAGAAGAGTTTTCAGCTAAATTAAAAGCTAATTTAGAGGTTAAAAATCGTTTATTAAAAAACTTCTATGGTGCACCTGAACTTAATTATGAAGAGATTAAAGCTGAATATTTAAAATATGCTGAAATTTTACGCAAATATGTAATTGATACAGCTGCTGATTTAAATGAAGATTTAAATAATGGGAAAAAAGTGTTATTTGAGGGGGCGCAAGCAACAATGCTTGACCTTGACCATGGTACTTATCCTTACGTAACTTCTTCGCATCCTATTTCCGGTGGTGCTTGTGTTGGCGCTGGCGTTGGCCCAAATAAAATCAGTACAGTTTTAGGTGTTGTTAAAGCGTATTCTACTAGAGTTGGTGAAGGTCCATTTCCAACTGAACAGTTAAATGAAATTGGTGAAGCAATTCGTGATTTCGGACATGAGTTTGGTACGGTTACATCCAGACCACGTCGTTGTGGGTGGTTAGATGCGGCGATTGTACGCTATGCTGGTTATATTAGTGGTATTGATTATATGGCGATTACTCGTCTTGATATTTTAGATAAATTTGAAAAAATTAAGATGTGTGTTGCTTATAAATATAAAGGTGAAATTATCAACGAAATTCCTGCTAGCTTAAAAGTTTTAGCGGAAGTTGAGCCGGTTTATGAAGAATTTGATGGCTGGATGACTGACATTAGTGGTATTAAAACTTATGAAGAATTGCCGGCTAATGCTCGGGCATATGTTGAAAGAATGAGTGTAGTGACCGGTATTAAAATCGGGATAGTTTCCGTTGGACCTGGTCGTGAACAAACAATTATTGTAAAAGATATGTTCTAAAATATTACAATAATTATCAGGTTTTTGAAGCTAAATAAAAGGCGATTAATGGTAATCGCCTTTTTCATAAAATATTTTAATGATTTTGTTGACAAAGGCTATTCATTAAACTATAATATTATCTTGTGAGCAAGATGATCCACTAGCTCAGTCGGTAGAGCACCTGACTTTTAATCAGGGTGTCCCGCGTTCGAGTCGCGGGTGGATCACCATT
>JAGPMH010000049.1 GCA_018052945.1 Negativicutes bacterium
TGTTTGATATATTTATTGATTTTAATCATCTCCTAAATTTTTAAGGAATAGTATTGGTCCAAGATATTTTTGGGTCTAAGGAAACCACATTTTCTTCAAGTTTATAATTGGTATTACGTAGACCGTTATTTACAATAAGCGTTATTTTAATGCGACGATCGATGTTATCCCGAGCAATGGTTAAACTTTGCAAGCCGTTTACCGGGATTGTTTTGGTAGTGCTGCCACTAGTAATAACAATGTTTTTTTTCTGAGCATCAACACTGATGCTGGAGGCTATAGCTGTGGTTGGTGTTTTTTTAGTATAAGTTATAGTGTCAGGAGTTTCATCGCTGAGATTGCAGGTAATAGCAAAGTTTGCTTTAGTTTTGATGTTAGAGGCGTTTTCAAATTCGGGATAAATATTTGCCATAATATCTCGTGCTGCTTGCACATTTTGTGTAATATTCATCGTGTTGGCATTAACAGTATTGGTCGTGCTAATTGTTAAGAATGTTCCTGCTAACATCAAGGTTAATAGACCCATACCGACAATCAGTTCAGTTAAACTAAAGCCTTGTTGACCCCAAATGCTTTTACTCATAACAATACCCCTCCAATTGTACTGATCTAATATGATTTGATATGTCAGTCCAGGAAACCGTAACCCTGATGGTGTTTAAGGTGCTAGTTGTGATAGCAGAGTCGGTTACTTCTGTTGCGGTAAGAATTTTCTTGGTAACAGTATAATTAAAGTTAGGTTTGTTGGGACTGGCAACGGTTGTTACTAAAGCGTTATTGGTAGTACTGTTTGGTGTGAACAAAGGCATATCGTTTGAACGATTATCGCTTAACCGAAAATTTTCGATTTCTGTTTTAGCAATCATCAATGCTTCATTATAATGCTCATTATAGCTAGCGGTGGTAGTGGTATAACTGAAAACTTTTATAATACCAACAATCGCAATACTCAGTAACACACTGGCAATTAAGGCGTCCACTAAGAGCCAACCTTTTTGATTAGATATTTTCAAATTTTACTACCTCCAAAGACTGATTGGTCAAAGAATGATATTTAAAATCTTCGACAAACAGGAAAATATTCCTTTAATTTATAATTATAGTCTTATCTTTAAGATAATAATTTATTTTCTTGACGATTAAAACTTTTTTGTTAATATTGATAGTGTATTTGATTTTAATTATTAATTTTATATAAAGGCTAAGGTGATTTTATGCTTAATGTAACAATGTTTGGCACTGTTTTTATGGATATAAAGGGCTTTGCAGAACAAAACTATGATCCGGTGGGGCGGAATTTAGGTCATGTTAAATTTATTCATGGCGGGGTGGGGCGAAATGTCGCTGAAAATCTAGGGATTTTAGGGGTGCCGACAACTTTTGTCAGTACGGTTGATGATAATGCCAATGGGCAGGAAATTGAAAACAGGCTACTGGAAAATGAGGTCAAGACGGATTATTTAAAAAAAGTACCGGCTGATGGTATGGGAATGTGGATGGCGTTATTAGCTAAACATGGTGAGCTGGTCGGTTCTATTTCTAAAATGCCTAATTTACAATTTTTTGCCGATATTGTTAATAATCAAGGTGAAGAAATAATAACCAAAGCTTCTCATGTGGCCTTGGATATTGATTTGAATGAAGAAATCACCAAAAAAGTTATAGCAATTGCCAAAGAAAAAAACAAACCCATCTATGGTTTGCCGGGAAATTTATCAGTAATTCTTAATAATAAAGACTTGTTAAGAGAGATGGAGTGTTTTGTGTGTAATGACATTGAAGCTGCGAAGATTTTTGCTGTGGAAATTGAGCTGGGCGATGTTGCTAAAATAACAGCAGAATTAACTAAATTTGCAAAGTGCCATAATATTAAGGCGATGGTGGTCACAATGGGTGAAAAAGGTGCAGTATATTTTTGCCGAGGCATGGAGCAGGCGCAATATCATAGCGTGCAACCGGTGGAAATGGTTGATTCAACTGGCGCCGGTGATGCCTTTTTTTCTGGTACTATCAGTGCGTTGGTGCAAGGTAAGTCCATTGATGTAGCAGTGGAGTATGGTTCGAAGGTTGCAGCGCATACAATTCAATCATTAGAAAGTACTTGTTGCGGTTTTATTAAAGGTTAAGGTTATTACTGTGAATTTTCAAAATGAAGTGGAGGAATAAGGATGTTATTTGTTTGTTATCCTAAATGTGGTACTTGTAAAAAAGCGGAGCAGTATTTAAAAGAAAATAACCTTAGTGTGGAGAAACGTGATATAAAACAAGACAATCCAAGAGTGGAAGAGTTAACAACTTGGCATAAAACCAGCAAGTTACCACTGAAAAGATTTTTTAATACCAGCGGACTACAATATAAAAATTTGCAATTAAAAGATAAATTGCCACAGCTGACGGAGCAAGAGCAATTGGAATTATTGGCAAGTGACGGAATGTTAGTAAAACGCCCACTCTTGATTGGGCCGGATTTTGTATTGGTGGGCTTTAAAGAAGAAGAGTGGAGCAATATCATCAAGTAATTACAAAAAATTACCACAAGAGGAAAACGTTAATTATTAATTCTTACAAAAGAATTTGAAATATGTTATAATTAATAAGTTAAAGTGTTTTAAATTGATGTTTATAATAAATTTCAAAAATTATGTATGAGGTGAGAATGTGGATTTTGGTTTAGGGAAGGTTTTGCCTATACAAATTGAGCAAGAAATGAAGAACTCATATATCGATTACGCGATGAGCGTTATTGTAATGAGAGCTTTACCTGATGTTCGAGACGGCTTAAAACCTGTTCATCGTCGTATCTTGTATGCGATGCATGAAGCGGGAATGTCGCCTAATAAGGCCTATAAAAAATCGGCACGTATCGTCGGGGAAGTACTGGGTAAATATCATCCACATGGTGATAGATCAGTTTATGATGCTACCGTAAGGATGGCACAAAATTTCTCTATTCGATACTTATTGGTAGATGGTCATGGCAACTTTGGTTCAATTGACGGTGATTCAGCAGCAGCAATGCGTTATACCGAAGTGCGGATGTCCAGAGTAGCAGAGTCGATGTTGGAAGACATCGAAAAAAACACTGTTGAATTTGCACCAAACTATGATGAATCGTTAAAAGAGCCGAGGGTATTGCCGGCAAAATTACCGAATTTATTAATTAACGGTTCCTCCGGGATTGCGGTTGGGATGGCAACTAATATTCCACCACACAATTTAACGGAAGTTATTGATGGATTATTGATGATGATTGATAATCCGGAAGTTGAAATAAAAGATTTGATGTTGGCGATAAAAGGACCGGATTTCCCAACCGGTGGCTTGATTTTAGGAACTGAAGGCATTAATAGTGCTTATACTACCGGCCGTGGGGTCGTGAAAATGAGAGCACAAGCACGCCTGGAAAAAATGCAAAACGGCAAAAATCGGATTGTTGTGACAGAAATACCATATCAAGTTAATAAAGCCCGCTTAGTAGAAAAAATAGCTGAATTAGTGCGTGACAAGGTGATTGACGGTATTACTGATTTACGGGACGAAAGTGACCGTAAAGGGATGAGTATCGTTATTGAATTGCGTCGTGATGTTAATGGTGAGGTTATTTTAAATCAGCTTTACAAGCATACGCAAATGCAAGAAAGCTTTGGGATTATTATGTTAGCATTGGTGGATGGTCATCCGAGAGTGCTTAATTTAAAAGAAGTATTGTATTACTATTTAGAACATCAAAAAGATGTTATTACTAGACGGACACAATATGAATTAGATAAAGCTAAAGCTAGAGCACATATATTAGAAGGTTTAAAAATTGCTTTAGATCATTTAGATGCGGTAATTGCGACTATTAGACAATCGGCGAATGTTGAAAACGCTAGAAATTCATTGATTGATAATTTTAATTTATCAGAAAAACAAGCTCAAGCAATTTTGGATTTACGCTTACAACGGTTAACAGCGTTAGAACGCGATAAAATTGAGCAAGAATATAAAGATATTTTAGAAACAATAGAATGGTTGGAAGCGGTATTGGCTGATGAAACTAAAGTATTAGCGATTATTAAAGATGAGTTGATTGAGATAAAAAGACGCTTTGGTGATGCTAGACGTACTGTCATTACTAGAGATTTATCTAAATTGGCGATGGAAGATTTAATTGCCGAAGAAGATGTGGTAATTACCTTAACACAAGGCAATTATATCAAGCGTTTACCGGCAGATACTTTCCGTAGTCAAAAACGTGGCGGACGCGGTATTACCGGTATGGCGACCAAAGAAGAAGATGCAGTGGAAGATTTATTCTTAACAACTACGCATCATAATATTATGTTCTTCACTAATCGTGGTCGTGTTTATCGCTTAAAAGGCTATGAAATTCCGGCTTCAGGACGAACTGCTAAAGGGGTAGCAATTGTTAATTTATTGCCACTGGAAGCAAATGAAAATATTACGGCGGTTATTCCGCTTAAAGAATTTGCGAGCAATCGTTATTTATTTATGACAACTCGCAAAGGTATTGTGAAGAAAACGGAATTAATGGATTATGATACAGCACGTAAAGGTGGCTTAATTGCTATTTCCTTAGATGATGATGATGAGTTAATTGCCGTAAAACGTACTAATGGCGAGAAAAATATCATTATCGGTACGCGAGGCGGTATGGCGATAACGTTTGCCGAAACTGATGTTAGACCAATGGGCCGTTCGGCACATGGGGTAAAAGGTATCAGTTTAAACAAAGGTGATGAAGTTGTTGGGATGGATACCTTAAAACGCGATTCGGAAGTATTAACAGTTACGGAAGAAGGTTTTGGGAAAAGAACACCGGTAACAGAGTATCGCAACCAAAAACGCGGTGGTAAAGGTATCATTAATATCAAAGTTACTAATAAAACCGGTAAAGTGGTTGGTTTAAAAGTTGTTAAACCAGGTCAAGAATTGATTTTAATCAGCGCCGAAGGCGTTGTTATTAGAATGAATGTTGATGATATTTCGGTAATTAGTCGTAATACCCAAGGTGTTACTTTGATGAAAACCGGTGCTGCTGATAAAGTAGTTTCGTTAGAATTGGTGAAAAAGAAAACAGTGGAAGAATAAAGTTGAAAAGGTCAGGTCTGGAATAATCCAAACTTGACCTTTTTTCTATCAAAGATAAGGGTGAGATAAAATGTTGATTTTACTGAATAAAGTTATTTTACATATTTTAGACTTCAATTCCGGCGTAATGGTTTTTTCAGAGCAAGAATTAGAGCGAACTGATACTGTTGAGATATTTTTGCAAAAGCATGTTGAAAAATCATTTACCAATCAAGATGTCAAACAAGGAAGATTTTATGAAAATAGTACTTTTCAACAGAAAATGGCCAACTATTTAAATGAAGCAGTAGATTTTGTATATTTTTCAAAACAAATAGCGGAGTTACTATATGATTCTATTACTAAAGCTGAAGAATTAGCTTCGGCGGACTTGTTGGTAGCCGATTTAACGATTGAAGATGAACGTTATATTGCGGTTTTGAAATGTAATAATCGAATGGGCTTTATTCATCAAGTGGTACAAGATGGCGAGGTTGTAAAAAATGATATTATCAATCACTATGCAATTTTACCGAGTTTGACCCAGAAAATAGATGAATATGCGTTTGTTAACGTACAAAGTCAAGAAATAAAATTAGTGGATAAGAAATACACCGTTAATGGTGAAACTGTTAATATTATGGCGGAACAGTTATTACAATGTCATAGTGAATTATCAGCGAAAGACAGTATTAAAATAATGCATGAAATAACGAAAAAAGTTGCAGAAAAACATGGAAAAAGTCCGGTGGAGGCCATAACGAAAGTTAAAAATTACTTATTAGAAAATAGTGAAATAGCTGATAATGTTATGCCACAAGCTATAGCGGAAGTTGCCTTTCAAGAATCACCGCTGATGCAACGAGAATATAACGAAGAAATAGTAAATGCCGGGTTAAGTCCGGAAATTCAACTTGATAAAGAATTGACTGTTAAAAAAAATAAAGTCCACAAAATAAAAACCGATACCGGTATTGAAATAACAGTACCGATTGACTATTTTAAAAACAAAGATTACATTGAATTCATTAATAATTATGATGGGACACTGTCCATTAATTTAAAAAACATCGGAAAACTAATCAACAAATGATTTTTATTATTTTACTTTTATTAGTAAAGATTGTATATTAATAAGTAAGTAAACTATATTAAGGGAGATGTTTTTTTGAATCGCTGTAGTAGTTGTAATTTTGATATTGACGAAAGTACGAAGTTTTGTCCGAATTGTGGTAGCAATTGTCAGCAGGCTGGTGTTATTAAATGTAATAAATGTGGCATGGAAAATTTATCTAGTGTTAGTTTTTGTAAACAGTGTGGAAATAATTTAAAACAAAACCGATCAAGGGAAATTAAACAAAAATTTGCTGCTTTTTTAGAAAAACCACAGGCGAAACTTGGGGTAGCGCTGGGGATATTGTTAATTATTGTGGCGGCTTCAACATTTTATTATTTAAATTTTATGAGTAAAAGTCATTATTTAGCTTATTATGGAGAGGCTTCTCGTAAAATTGAGACTGCCAATGACATATTAGTTAATAATACTACTGCTGAAAACTTAAAAAATGAAAAAATAGCCGATTTGCAAAATCAATTACAGGTTCAGCGTGATGAATTGATGAACTTTGAAAAAACCTTTTCCAACACTCATGTGTTACAAGAGTATAGTGAACATCATAAAAATTTATTAGCATTATTAGATAAAGAAATTGCCATGATTGAAGAGACTAAATTGGTTATCGGCAAGCCGTTAAACAAGGAAACCGATAATGTTATTGATAGTTTAAAAGCTAATATTGAAGAAGCCAAAGGGCTTTCAGAAAAGATAAAGGTTGAAGAACGAAACTTTGATTTAGGCAAAGGCATTACTGTATTGCCACATCAATTGACGATGTTTGTGGAAGAGCAACGCACCATAAACAAAGAGAAAATTGCTAGATTACTACTGATGAATGATTTTTTTCAAAAAGTTGATACAATGATTCAAAGATATGATAGTTCAAAGCTAGACTTGGGCGCTAATTTAGATAATTTGCGCAAGGGCGGTTATACTTGGAATGATTATTTTAACACATTAGAAATGGCCAGAGCTTTTAGAGTTGGCTTAAGAAATCAAATTGATTTTATCAAAGCACCTAAAGGTGCGGAAAATGTTAAACGGCAGTTTAGTGAAGTAGTAAGTTTAGCAATACAATATTGTGATAAAATGAATTCTGGAGCACAATTAGAATATATGTATCGTTATCCTGATGCTGAAAAAAGCTACAATGAAGCTAAGGCAATAAACACTAAGGTTCAAGCTACTTATAGTGATTTCATCAATAATTATCAAACGGAAAAAAACAGATTGACTAATATGGAAAATTTATAAAACGATATTAGTATAAAAAATGACCACCAATGTTAACCTTTTTATATGTGACCGGAATACCGGACATATTACTTTAGGCTAACATTGGTGGTCATTTTATAGTATTATTAGACTTTTTTATCATACTTATTGCTGGTATTATTTTTATTGCCGTATTTTAGTCTTAAATTATTAGCAATTTCAATTGATAAATTAGCATCGGTGAGATTGGTTTTACTGGTTTCAATACTAGTGATAATTGTATCATTAACAATACCATTGACTTCAGCTTTAGATTGAGCGGCTTTAAGTCTGGCTTCTAAATTTGCTTTTTCTAGTTTTTTTAATTCGATTTTAGTTTGCAACATTGGATTGTTTGCTAAATGTTGTTGTTCCGCACTGGATAACTGCTTGTTATTAAGGGCTTTTCTAAGTAATTGTTCTTCGTCAATTTGTGATTTTGCTTGGCTAAAAATAAGGTTGTTATTGTTGGTTTTGGGGTGTTGCCCCAGTGGAGAGTTTATTTTTGTTTGATAAAGTTTTTGTAGGCCGAAGAGCCAAGAAGAAATTTTCATAATAAAGCCTCCTTTATAAAGGTCTTTATTAATATATCGAGATAATAAGAGGTTAGTTTTAGCAAATAATAAGGTTAAAGATCTTTTTCAATTTTCAGACCACATTCTTCCATTAGCTTTTTTGCTTCAACATATTGAACAATTCCGGTAGCGACTTTTTTTGCTTCTTTCATTGCTAATACTACGGTGGCTGGACCATGAACAACATCGCCACCGGAAAAAACTCCGTGTTTGGTACTCATGCCATATGGTCGATCCTTTGTTTTCACAAAGCCGTCCGGTGTTACTTCGATGCCGGGAGTAGTTGAGATTATTTGATTGGAAGGTTTTTGTCCGATGGCAATTATAATTTTATCGGCATTAATGAAGGTTCGTTGCTGCTGATTAATGGATGGTTCTGTAGATAGTGAGGAATATTGTAATCCTAAAACTTTGTTTGTGCCCATGAAGCGAAGTGGTGTCACAGCTGGCAAAAAGTTGACGCCTTCTTGTTTGGCCGCTTCGTATTCAGCTTTTAAAGCCGGCACATCATTGGCGGCTTCACGATGTAATACCGTTACTGACGCTGCGCCAATGCGTAGTGCGGTTCTCGCAGCGTCCATGGCTACATTACCGGCACCGATAACAATAACAGTATCACCTTTGACAATCGGAATTTCTTCTTGCCCAACGCTATGTTGATTTGCTAAGGCTACTATTTGCAAGAGATATTTTGCTTGTAAAATACCGGTTAAATTACTGCCTTCAATATCAAGTCGTCGAGATATGGAATTGCCGGTACCAATGAAAATGGCATCAAATCCTTGATTGAATAGTTGGTCGAGAGAAAGATCACGACCAATCAGCACGTTGTTCTTAAAGGTAACACCCAGTCGTTGAATTTTTTGTATTTCGCGCCTTACAACATCTTTGCATAAACGAAAAGCCGGAATTCCGTACATTAAAACTCCACCGGGTTCTGCTTGTGCATCAAAGACAGTTATGGCAAAGCCTAATTTTGCTAAATCACCAGCAACGGTTAAGCCGGCGGGGCCGGAGCCGATAATAGCCACATTACCTTTCATGTTGGTGTTTTTTGGTAGTGGGGTTATTTCTAAATCGGCATCAAGATCAGCAATAAATCGTTCTAACTTACCGATTTTTATACCGGTACCGGTTTTGCTGAGGACACAAGAACCTTCACATTGTTTTTCGTGGGCGCAAACTCTGCCGCAAACGGCTGGTAAATTACTGTGACGAGCTATAACCGCGCTGGCTTGCCCGATATTACCGTTAGCTAATTCTTTAATAAAGGCCGGTATTTCATTTTCGATGGGACATCCAATGCGACATAGTGGTTTGGAACAATTAAGACAACGTTTTGCTTCATTAATAGCTTCTTTTAAGGTGAAATTATTGTCGTTTTGAGAATTTTCAAGTAGCGCTTTCATAGAAACTCCTTTAGCTATCATATTAAAAATATTAATGGAGACCATAACTAACTTTAATGATTTAATTATAGCACTATAGAAATGAGAAAAATATAAGTTAGCTTTATGTTAAAAAAATAACTAAATTAAAGTTTAAGTTAGTTAAAAAAGAATAATTAATGAAGGTTGTTTTTGGAAAATTGGTTTAATGCCGTTTTTGTTATATAATAAAGATATAAAAAATATTAAATGCAGGAGGTTGGTTTTTTGACGAGTAGAAAGAAAACAAAAATGGATTATGTAAAAAAATATTCTTTAATATTTTTAGGGGCAATTATTACTGCAATTGGCTTGGAAATATTTTTGATACCTAATAATATTATTGATGGTGGCATTGTCGGAATATCAATTATGGCTAGTTATTTAACAAAACAGCCTATCGGATTATTTTTGGTACTGTTTAACTTACCGTTTTTGTATTTAGGCTATAAACAGATTGGTAAAACTTTTACGATTTCCACATTGTTTGCCATAATATCATTAGCGTATTGGACAACACAATTTGGACCGATTTTAAAAATTACCGAGGACTTGTTTTTAGCAGCAGTTTTTGGTGGTTTGTGCTTAGGGGTAGGAGTAGGCTTAATTATTCGCTATGGTGGCTCTTTAGATGGCACGGAAATTGTAGCGATTATTATGGATAAGCGTTGTGGTTTTTCGGTGGGTGAAATTGTAATGTTTATGAATATATTTATTTTAAGCAGTGCCGGTTTTATTTTTGGGTTAGACAAAGCGATGTATTCTATCGTAACCTATTTTATTGCGGCAAAAGTTATTGATGTCGTTATTCAAGGGGTCGATGAGTCCAAAGGGGTTATGATTGTCACTGATGAGTGGCAAGAAATCAGTGATGCTATTATGGCTCGGCTTGGTCGTGGCGTAACCATCTTGCATGGTGAAGGTGGTTATAGTGGTGACCCGAAAAAAGTTTTGTATTGTGTTATTACAAGGTTAGAAGTTGAAAAGTTAAAAGGTATCGTTAGTGAAAAAGATGATAATGCCTTTGTAACAATTAATGAAGTCCACGATGTTATTGGTGGCAGATTTAAGAAAAAAGCAATTCATTAAAA
>JAGPMH010000050.1:0-4625 GCA_018052945.1 Negativicutes bacterium
ATCAATTATGACTTTTTGCCCGACATAAGACATCAAATAAGTCTGTGCATAAAAGCAAATTCCTCTGATGAAAAATACTATTTCAATTGTCACGGCAATAGTATTTAATAACAAAATATCTTTATTCATCAACACCTTATCAATAACATCTTTTAATATCCACGGAACAAATAAATTTCCGGCTGCGGCCACACTGGTAAACAAAAATGCCAACATCAATCTTCCGCTATAGGGTTTGGCATATAATAATAAACGTTTATAATTATTCATATTTCCTCCGCTGCTAAGCTTTAACATAACTTAGAATCAAGGTTGCCACTTTTTTAACAGCACCACCTTGACCAAGTTTTTCTGTAACAATATTCATTTCCTGTTTCATTTTAACACTATTTTCTAATATTTTAATAGTTTCTTGGGCAATATTATGATAATTAGCTTGCTTTTGCAGTAATTCCGGAATTAAAGCCTTCCCAGCAATAATGTTAGGTAAGCTAAAATAAGGTATTTTCACTAATAATTTTCCTAATAAGTATGTTAAAAAGGCTAATTTATAAATAACCACCGTTGGTAGTTTTAAAATTGCCGCTTCCAAGGTTACTGTTCCTGAAGAAGCAATGCCAACGTCAGCGATGCTCATCAAAGCATAATTTTTATCACTAGTTAACTTAACCTTAACTTTATATTGTTTTAAAATATCTTCAATCATTTTTCTTGGAATTGTTGATGCTACCGGTAAATAAAACTGAACCTTCGGTTGTACCGTAATGATTTCTTCGGCGGCTTTTAACATTTCCGGCAATAAGTTATTAATTTCCTGTTTTCTACTACCGGGCAATAATAATACCACCGGTTGTTCACTGCTAGCTTGAAAATACTGATAAGCTTCAACCGGCTGTAATTCAGGTTTTACAATATCCAGTAACGGATGACCGACAAATTCTACATTCGCACCGGCTTTTTTATAAAATTCAGCTTCAAATGGAAAAATAGCGGCAATACAGTCAACAACCTTCGCAACATCTTTAGCGCGTCCGGGACGCCAGGCCCATGCTGAAGGGCTGATATAAGAAATAACCGGAATATTTAATTTTTGGGCAGCTTTGGCTAAGCGCATATTAAAATCAGGATAATCAATAACCACTAAAACATCCGGCCGTTCTTTTTTCATTAAAGCTACCAAGTCAGCTTTAAGCTTAAAGAGTTTTCGTAAATTTTTTATAACTTCTACAAACCCAATTACACCTAAATCCGCAATATCATGATATATTTCAACACCACTATTTTTCATATTAATACCGCCCATACCAAAAATATGTGCTTGCGGATTAAGCTCTTTTATTGCTGTCGCTACACTGGCTCCATGCAAGTCACCTGAAGCCTCACCAACAGAAATCATTATCTTCGCCATCATTGTCTCCCAGCCTTTGTAAACAATAAAGACGTGAGGATGCTCCTTACAAAACCTCCTCAACGTCTATTATAATGCTACAATCGTTATATTATTTTTTTTAGCTAATTCTAAAACTTTAGACTTTTCCACTAACAAGGTATTATCAGCTTCAATAGCTAAAGCTTTGGAATTTGCTACAATCATGGAATTAATAGTCTTAACACCTACGGTTGGAACATCAAAGCGTAAATCTTGGTTCGGTTTTGCAACCTTAACAACAACAGCGTCGCCACGGCCCAAGGCTCCCCCCCGTTTTATGCATTCATCAGTTCCTTCAATTGCTTCCACTGCCATAACTGCTTTATGCTTTACTACGACCGTTTGACCAATATCAAGTTGACCAATTTCTTTGGCCATTTTATAGCCAAACTCCATATCTTCCAGTTCGCCAATTGTCGGTTGACGTTCCGTCAAAACACCTTTACTCGGCATCAATTTTTTAATAAGCATCGTTTGGTCAAACACACCAATACCTTCTGTTGCTAATTCCTGCACCAATGCCAACATTAAGGTATCATCATTATTATTCGGCAATGAACTGAATAGTTTTTGCCACCGCTGATCAATAGCAACCTCACCATTAAACATTAATTCTTTGGTAACTTTGCCAATCATCGTAACTTGTTTAATATTTTTTTGTACTAATGTTTGAATAATACAATCAAGTTGACCAATATTAATTTTATTGAAATCAACTACACTCTTCGCTAAATCAGCCTCAACATCATCTAACAAAGCAATCGCTGTAATTTCAATATTAGAATCTTGTGCTGCTAATGCTATTTCTACCGGCAATCTTCCGATACCGGCTAACAATCCTATTTTCTCCATCTTATCCCTCCGTATCACTCGTTACTTTCTTTACGCCCGCGACAAATTCCTCTTTCAGCATTGCGTAAAAACCGTAAAAAATGATCCACTTCCGGACATGACTCTACTTCTTGTTCAATAATTTCAATAGCCTGCGCTAAACTATTACCGGAACGATATAGTATTCTATAAGCTTTTTTAATATTTTTTCTGGATTCAATATCAATACCGGCTCTCGACATCCCTACACTGTTTAAGCCAGAAACTTTTGCCGGATGACCATCGACAATCACATATGGCGGAATATCTTGGACAACTTTAGAAGCCCCACCCACCATCGCATTGCGACCAATTTTTACAAACTGATGCACTCCAGATAAGCCCCCAATAATCGCTCGGTCTTCTACTACAACATGACCAGCCAAGGTTGCCGCATTACTCATAATAACATTATTACCAACAATACAATTATGTGCTACATGTGTATAAGCCATCATTAAACAGTTAGAGCCAATTCTGGTTTCTTCACCTTCACCGGTTGCTCTATTAACTGTCGCACATTCGCGGATTTTGGTATTATCACCAATAATAACATAACTTTTTTCCCCATTAAATTTCAAATCTTGGGGTTCTGCACCAATCGATGCTCCAGGGAAAATCACACAATCTTTTCCGATACTTGTCCAGCCCTCAATCACCGCATGGGCACAAATTTTAGTATTATCACCAATAATAACATTTTCCCCAATAACGGCGTAAGGTCCTATTTCAACATCCTTGCCTAAACGAGCTTTAGGATGAATTACTGCTGTTTCATGTATTTTTCTTAATGCTACCACATTATCTGTTTTCACCAATATCAGCTCCTTTGTGATGTAATCTTGCTAAATAAGCCCCTAACAAAATCACTATTTTATATAGTCCACTCAGTCAATATTTTTCCGCTCTCAATAAACTGGCATTTTAACCCGTTTATTGCCATTAGCTGAGTTTATCTTTTTTATTCAGCATTTAATTACTAAATTAATCTATTTTTCTTCTACTGCTGATAGGGCAAACATAAATTCACCTTCAGCTACTAATTGTTCATCAACAAAGGCTTGACACCATAATTTACCGATATTACTTTTTACCTTTATCAATTCCGCAACCATTTTAAGTTGATCCCCAGGACCCACCGGTTTTCTAAACTTAACTTTTTCCATCCCGGCAAATAGTGCAAGCTTGCCACGATTTTCTTCCGGATAGAGCATTGCTACGCCACCAACTTGAGCCATTGCTTCTAAAATCAAAACCCCCGGCATAACTGGTCTACTAGGAAAATGTCCTTGAAATTGCGGTTCTGTATACGTTAAATTTTTTATTCCCACCGCTCGTTTCATTGGTTCTAGCTCAATAATTTTATCCACCAATAAAAACGGATAACGATGTGGTATTATTTTCTCAATATCTTTTATTGTTAGTACCATTTGTTATTCTCCTTTATTACCGATTAATATTTTTTTCGCCAATTCTGTATTCAAAGCATGGCTGGACTTTACTGCGATGATATGACCTTTTATTTTTCCGGCAAGCATAAAATCCCCAATAATATCAAGAACCTTATGCCTAACCAGTTCATCTTCAAATCTTAACGGCGTTAACACCTTTTCTTCATCGTAAACTACTACATTCTCTAAACTGCCCCCCAAGGCCAACCCTTGTGCTTTTAGCGCCTCAACCTCATGCATAAAGCCAATTGTCCGAGCCCCGGCAATTTCCCGCATAAAAACATCTTGATTTACTTCAAAATCCGCAAACTGTATTCCTAAAAGCGGATGCGGGTTAGTAGAAGTAAAAGTTATTCTAAACCCATCATAAGGAATAATTGTAATAAAGCGATCTTTATCGTGTACAGCATAAACTTTATCAATTATAATTTCCGGACGCAACTCACTTTGCTTCATTATTCCGGCAGTATTAATTAATTCAGCAAAAACCAACGCACTACCATCCGCAACCGGTGGTTCTACCGAATTTATTTCAACATAACAATTATCAATATTTAGCGCATTAAAAGCAGCTAATAAATGTTCTACGGTAAAGACTTTTGCAGCACCCTTTTCCAAAGTTGTCGCTCGCATAGTATTAGTAACATTTTTAGCGCAAGCTTTTACCTTCGGTTGTCCAGGCAAATCAACTCTAATAAAAACAATCCCCGTATTAGGGGGAGCTGACTTTAAAGTTATGATAACTTCTGTTCCTGAGTGTAAACCGATACCTTTATAGGTAATATCTGTCGCAATGGTATTTTGGTACTGCATAAAAAGTCCTCCTATTTTATAACCTTCGTCTATTCTACAAAAAATAAATCTTTCCTGCAAGT
>JAGPMH010000050.1:4725-10131 GCA_018052945.1 Negativicutes bacterium
AGCATTTTCATTACATAATATAACATTTAAAACCTCTCACTTAGCATATGTTAAACCGATAAAAGTTTTATGATCAGAACGTCCTAAATTCAGTTTAAGATCTGGCACTATACTCATTCTCATCCCATAGTTGATATTGTTATCATTATATTCAACTAACAGCGTCGTACTAGGAAAAACATTGGCACCCAGTAACGGCGTAATATTTTTTTCAAGGGCAACAAAGCCCTTTTCAAAATCACCACTCCCAATACCAGCATGTACTCTAAAACCCAATGGTAAACCTTTGCTGACAACAGCAAAGGTACTTCTTTCGCTTTTTCCTGTCAAATCATTGATCCCCACTGCTAGTCCTGGAGTTAACACAGTCTCACTAAGTAAAACGTATTTCACATTAAATTTATTAATCTGTTCAATGTCGTGCTTTTCATTAGCAAAACTAACTTCTAATTTTTCAGCAAGCCCATAGCCCATATTTCTTATCTTTACATCATCAGCAGAATATATTCCTATGCCAAAGCTTTCTTTTTTTACCACATCTGCTGTCGGTAGCTCCAGCAAACCCGTAGCTCCATTTAAGCTTGGCTGTGCCAGCCCCCAATTATTTTGGCAAAAATACAATAACAATAAAGCTGTGAAAATTTTTTTAAACATAATACCCTACTTACTTTCTAACTCTGCTAATCTTTTTTCTAATTCTTTTATTTTCTTCAACATATCTGGAACTTTATTAACGCCAGCCTTAGTTCTTAACCATTCTTTATGAGGTTTAGCCGGGAAACCGGCATAGAAAGAATTAGCTGGTACATCATTAATTGGCGCAGATCTTGCTGCAAAAACAGTATTATCACCAATCTTAATATGTCCCACACAACCACATTGTCCGGCAAAAGTTACATTACTGCCCACAATAGTACTACCGGCAATACCAGTTTGTGCGACTACTAGACCATTTTCACCAATGACCACATTATGTGCAATATGCACTAAATTATCAACCTTAGTGCCACTCTTTATAATAGTGCTACCGGTCGTTGCTCTGTCAATAGCGACATTAGCGCCAATCTC
Organism: Negativicutes bacterium; assembly: GCA_018052945.1. Taxonomy (NCBI): domain Bacteria; kingdom Bacillati; phylum Bacillota; class Negativicutes; species Negativicutes bacterium. Next base: position 5,794 of record JAGPMH010000050.1, read on the forward strand.
AACATTATCTTCGATAATAACATTGCCCACTTGCGGAACTTTATTATGTTTACCGGCTTGTGTTACAAAGCCGAAACCATCACTACCAATAACCGCTCCGCTGTGAATTATAACAGCATTACCTATTTGAGCTCCCTCACGGACAGTTACATTAGGGTAAATAACAGTATCTTTACCAACAACAGTCTTTTCACCAATAAAAGAATGACTATAAAGCACCGTGTTATCACCAATTTTAACATTATCGGCAATAACTACATACGGCATAATCGCTACATTTTCTCCTAATTCAACATTTTCTCCTAGAATTGCTGTAGGATGAACTTCTTTTTTTATTGTTACAGTAGGCGCAAACAACACTAATAACTTCATAAAGGCCACTCGCGGATTATCAACTTTGATTATATTTTGCTTGAAATCTGTAACATTTCTTTCAACGATAATTGCTCCAGCCTTACTATTTTTAGCAGCCTCTAAATGTGGTTCAACGGCAAAAGTTATAGCTGTAGCTTCAGCATCATTAATATTAGTAACAACAGAAATTATTAGATTTTCATCACCAATTAATTCGCCATTAATTACTTGCGAAATTTCCTTTAATGTCATCTCCATATAGCGAAGTCTCCTTTTACTGCAATTTAGCTATCATTTCATCTGTTACATCCACACCACCTTGCACTGCAACATTCTTTTTAATAATAACCGATAAATTCTTTTCTTTGGCAATTTTTTCAAGATTAGTTTTGATTTCAGTTTCCATTTTACCTGATAAATCTTTTCTTAAAGCTGTAAATTCAGCATCAGCAGCTTGCTTGGCATTATTAAAATCAGCTTCACTTAAGGTAGTTTTATCAGTATTTAATTTTTCTTCTATCTCTTTATGTTTAGCCATTAATTCTTCATTCATTACTTTTATTTTCGGGCTTTCTGTAACAACTTTTTCCACATCAATAACGCCCACATTTTTATTTTGTCCACAACCACTTACCACAACTGCCATTATCACCATGCTAATAGCCAATAAATATCTTAAAGTTTTCATTATAATCCTCCAACTTAATTATTTTTTCTTTTTAATTCAGCAATAATATCATCTGTTAAATCTATTGCTGTTATATTCAGAAAAACCTTATCCATAACTATCGTTATTTTCCTAGTTATAGCCATCTTAACAACTTCATCTTTTACTTCACTAATAAGATGTTCTTCCAGTTTTTTAATTTTCACTTTCAAGTTTTCAATTTCGACTCTTTTGCTTTCCTTTAGTTCTTTATTCTGGTTATACTCTGATGGTTCATTTATTAGCATCGGTTTATTTTTATATTCAACCTCAACTTGCTTTAGATAGTCTTCTTCAGCAAGTTTTTGTTCATTATTTAATTGACTCTTCTGCTGTTTTAATATCAACTTATATTTTTCTTCAATTTCGGCAAATTCAGCATCTCTTTGCAATAATAACTTTTGTAACTGTCTACTCAAACCTTCTTTTTCAGGTTCCCCTAAATTTAATGTTTTAAACTTCAAATGAATATTGAAAATTTCCGGATTGAAACTAGCATTAACTTTTTCTTTTTCTTGCTCTAACTGATTTTTTATTTCTTTAGTAAGTTCTTCTTCTTTTAGCAAGAACTTCTTTTGCAACTCTCTTTTATGGTTACTTATTGCCAACTCTTTTTCTTGAGTTAAGGCAAAGTCTGCTCCTAAGCTCTCTTCTTGCTTAAACTTAAACTTTGAATATTGCTCCACCATCGTTAGTGCATTTTTTAAAGTCTCTAATTGTTTGTATTCAGGATGTTGCGTCAATGCTTTTTTTATATCAATAACCGCTATAACTTCTGTCGCGGTCTTATCATTGATCACAACAGTTTGTTTTGAGATAAAAAAATAGCTCAAAATAATAATTATTATAATGCTATAGCTTAAAAATATTATCTTATTATTTTTCATCTCATTACTCCTTTTAAAAAATGCCGAGCTTGGCTATCCACGCTCGGCATTAAGCTACTCAGTTATTTATTTACCATAACTTTTAATTACTTCATCAGTAATATCTTGACCGCCATATACAACATTGCTTTTTTCTACAACAATTGTTAAACCTTTAGCATCAGCAACTTTTTTAACTGCTGCATTAATTTTATCAAAAATAGGTCCTAATAATTCTCTTTCTTTATTTTGTAAACGTTGTTGTATTTGTTGGTAATATTCTTGTTTTTGCTGGTCATTCATACTAGCAGATTTGCTTTCAAAATCTTTTTTCGCTTGTTCATATTCAGCTTCCATTTTAGTTTTAGCTTGCGCTACCTCTGGGTGTTGATTGAACAACATATTATTATTTACTACCCCAACATTGGAGGAAGCCGCAGCATAGCTATTAGAGCTTTGCATTGTTGCTACTCCGATTATTCCTATTACAAAAGCCACTGCTATCGCAATAGTAATAATTTTAATTTGTTTCTTTTCAAATTTTAACATTTTAAAGTCCCCTTTTAATATTTATTCTTTGGCACTACTTTTAAATTATAGCAAAGTTCTTTTTTATATTCAAGAAAGTTTAAAAATTTCCTACCAATCTTAACCAATTATCTTCATTATTCTTGACATATTCCAAACTAACAAACTCATGTAATTTATACCGCAGGGCAACTTCATTTAAGTCCGTTTTAAAATGATGCTCTACTCTTAATAAAAACTTATCACTCAGCTCTTGCTTTAAATATAAATTATCATAACGTTCACTTTGATTGTATTTATAGCCCAGTAAGGTTTTATCAAAAATTTTATATTGATATCCATAGGACCATTCAAACTTCACATTATTCGTGATGAATTGATTTTCTATAAACAATTCTTGCTTCGGTGCTACAAATTTACCAACATGAATTAAAAACGATGTATTATCTTGTTGTTTGCCTAAATCTAAACGCCCTTCAATGTTTAAATTATATCTTTCACTATCCAGTAAAATTTCCACCTGATTTTTAATACCAGGAATTATTACAACAGTTTTATTTAAGGCTATTTTTTTTAAGAAATCATCATTTTCAATTAATGTTATTATTTCTTTGGTGAAAAATTCCTTATGCCGCTTTAGAAACTCAACCGGTAAGCCATTTAATTTTTCTAAATAAACTTCAACCTTAGCTCTTAACTTTAAAAAGGCAAGATTCGGTATTGTCTGTGACCTTATCGCTACTACTGAGTTTTTTACCAATAGCCCTTTTGGATATAAGCTCAGCCTAACCATTGTATGGCTACCTTCGGTTATATCCAAAGAATAATTATACTCCGGTAATTTATTATTAAAATAATCATTTAATGAAGTTTTCAAAATACTACTTGCCCAATAAACAGCGTCAATCGGTAACCCCAATAGTAAATTTTCAATTACCGGTTTGATTCCCCTTAAATCTTCATTAATTAAATCTTGATAAGGCTCTGAAATATCATTATTTACCAGTGAAACTTCAACACTTTGGATACTATCCTGCCACGGTCTTAATTCTACTTCAACTACAGTTTGTTCAGCAACTTCCAGTCTTACCGCTTGGACATAATAGCCGATCAAAATCCGTCCCAAAACATCTTGAAATAAGTTTTCATAAGATTTTTTTTGTTCATTAATTTTATCAAGTGGTTGTCCTTGCAATACATTATTGGCAATAGTTAATGTGCTTGCGATAATACGTTTTTCAATTTCTACCGGTACCTTCAAGTCATCAGAAAACTTTATATTGATAGTCATTTTATCAACATACTGCACCGGTTGAGCAAAAGCTAAGTTTTGCAAAAAAATGCAATATAATAAACCGAGTATAAAAATTATTTTAATCTTAATAATTTCATCTCCTGACAAAAACAACCAGGCTAAGCCTGGTTGTTTAAAAAACTTAGAATTGTCCCCCAAAACTAAAATGTGTTCTACCACCTTGTGAACTTCGACCATAATCTAAACGAATAGAACCTAATGGTGTATCCATCATTACACCTACACCATAACTAACTTTAAGATCGCCTAAGTCATATTTATCAGCCCAAGCATTACCAAAGTCTGTAAAGACAGCACCACTAACTTTGCTAACAATTGGATAACGATATTCTACTGTCCCTAATAACAATCTTTTTCCTTCAAATTGATCATCTCTAAACCCACGTAATGTATCAATCCCGCCAGCTGTAAATAAAGCATTTTCCGGCATATCCCCGGTAGCATAACCAAGACTAGCTCTTGTCGCAAGTACTTGTGCATGTCCAACTTTAAAATAATGTCTATCTTCAAAATTAAATTTTTTGTAATCAAAATCACCTTGTAAAATTCCGCCAGCAAATTCTGCACTA
>JAGPMH010000051.1 GCA_018052945.1 Negativicutes bacterium
CCCATTCCCGCCATTGCAGCAGCGGCAGCACCGTTATCTTTTTCTGGTTTATCAGCAACTAATGTTTCAGTTGTCAATACCATTGATGCAATACTTGCAGCATTTTGTAATGCAGAACGAGTTACTTTAGCAGGATCAACAATACCAGCAGCAATCATATCAACATATTCTTCAGTCAAAGCATTGAAACCAATACCTTTGCCTGCTTTTTTAACATTTTCAACAATTACTGAACCTTCAAGACCGGCATTATTAGCAATTTGACGAACTGGCTCTTCAATTGCACGTTTTACAATTAATACACCAGTTTTTTCATCGCCAGTTGCTTCAACTTTATCAAGTGCAGGTAATACATCAATAAATGTTGTACCACCACCAGCAACGATACCTTCTTCAACTGCTGCTCTAGTTGCATTAAGAGCATCTTCAATACGAAGTTTTTTCTCTTTTAATTCAACTTCAGTCGCAGCACCAACTTCAATAACCGCTACACCGCCAGCTAATTTAGCCAAACGTTCTTGTAATTTTTCAATATCAAATTCTGAAGTTGACTCTTTAATTTGAGTCTTGATTTGATCTACACGGCCTTTAATGAATACTTGATCACCAGCACCATCAACAACTGTAGTTTCTTCTTTGGATACACGAATTTGACGCGCACGACCTAAGTCTTCTAATTCCACGCTATCAAGTTTACGACCTAATTCTTCAGTGATAACATTAGCACCAGTTAACGCAGCAATATCTTCTAGCATTGCTTTACGACGGTCACCAAAGCCAGGAGCTTTTACCGCTACTGCACGGAATGTACCGCGTAATTTATTAACTACTAAAGTTGCTAAAGCTTCCCCTTCAACATCTTCAGCGATAATTACTAATTCTTTACCTTGTTGTACTACTTTTTCTAATACTGGTAATAAATCAGCAATTGCTGAAATTTTACGATCAGTAATTAAGATATAAGGATCATTTAAAATAGCTTCCATTTTATCAGTATCAGTTACCATGTATGGAGAAATGTATCCTCTATCAAATTGCATACCTTCAACTACGGAAAGACTTGTGCCCATACCTTTGGATTCTTCAACAGTAATAACACCGTCTTTACCCACTTTTTCCATAGCTTCAGCAATTAATTTACCTATTTCTTCATCAGCAGCGGAAATTGAAGCAACTTGAGCAATAGACTCTTTATCTTCAACTTTTTTAGCAGAATTTTTGATTTCTGCCACTAACGCATTAACTGCTTTTTCAATACCTTTTCTGATAATCATTGGGTTTGCACCAGCTGCAACATTACGCATACCTTCATGGATCATCGCTTGTGCTAACAAAGTAGCTGTAGTAGTACCATCACCAGCTACATCATTAGTTTTTGTCGCAACTTCTTTTACTAGTTGTGCACCCATGTTTTCAAACGGATCTTCTAAATCAATATCACGAGCAATTGTTACACCATCATTAGTAATAGTTGGTGCACCAAATTTTTTATCTAATACAACATTACGACCTTTTGGCCCTAATGTAACTTTAACGGCATTAGCTAAAGCATCAACACCTTTTTCTAATGCACGACGAGCTTCTTCGTTAAATAGAATTTGTTTTGCCATTTTTAAAATATCCCCCTTTTATTAAATAATAGCTAAAATATCTCTTTCGCTAACAATTAAATAATCTTTGCCACCGAATTTAATTTCAGTACCTGCATATTTGGAGAAAATAATTCTATCTCCTTCGTTTACATCAAGCGCCGCACGTTGACCATTGTCAAGTAATTTTCCTGTTCCAACAGCTACAACCGTACCTTCTTGTGGCTTTTCTTTAGCAGTATCCGGTAATACGATACCACTTGCTGTTTTTTGTTCTCCCTCTGAAACTTGAATTACAACTCTGTCACCTAATGGCTTTATCATTTTTTGGAGCCTCCCCTTAGAATTATTTTTCTGTTAGCACTCATCACTAGAGAGTGCTAATACATAAATTATAATATATAATTTATGACTAAAAATCAACACTTTCTTGAACTTTTTTTCGTTTTTTTATAGCAATTAAGCTGATTTTTATAATATTTTTGCGTTAAAGCTTAAAATATCTTTGTTTTTCTCTATTTCTTTTTATTAATAGAATCAATAATTGCTTGAGCAACTTCTTTAATTGATTTTCGTTTTGCCATACTATATTGTTGAATTTTACGATAGGCTTCACTTTCACTCAAGTCATGCACTTCCATCAAAATTCCTTTAGCTCGATCCAATATTTTTCTACTTTCCAACGATTCTTTTAAATCTTCAAACTCATTTTCTAATTGTAGAAATTCTGCAAATCTTGATACTGCTATTTCCATCGCCGGAAATAAATTTGTTTCCTTAACTGGTTTTACTAAATATGCTAAAACTCCTGACTCTTTTGCTTTATCAACTATCTCTTTTTGGCTAAAAGCAGTTAACAATAATACCGGTGCAAGTTTTTCATTAGAAATTATTTTTGCTGCGGCAATCCCATCTAATTCCGGCATCTGAATATCCATAATAACTAAGTCCGGCTTGTATTTTCTGGTCAATTCAACTGCCTTTACTCCATCAATTGCTTCGCCAACAACAGTATGTCCAGCTTGTTCTAGTATTTCTTTTACATCCATTCTTATTATCGATTCATTATCTGCAATTACAATTTTTAAATTAGCCATAGATTATATACCTCTCTCTATATCAATTGGAATATTTATAACAGCATATGTTCCACTATCGGATTTAAAATTTATAGTTCCGCCAAGATCTTCTTGGACTAAGGTTCTGACAATCTGTAACCCCAAACTTTTACTTCTTTGCAAGTCAAATTCTGGCGGTAAACCATGTCCATTGTCATAAATTGTAATTAGGTAGTGATCTGCTCTTATTACTATTTCAATACCGATCGTACCATCTTTATTGCCTGCAAAGCCATGTTCTAACGAATTTAAGATCAGTTCATTAATAACCAAGGCTAAACTACAAGCTTTTTCTGAGGGAAGAATAACTTTTTCACTACTAAATTTGGTTGTTAAGTTAAAGCCCGGATCCAACATATTATTAACAACTAAGTCTAAGATATTTTTGGCAACTTCTGCTACATCAATAAAATCTTCACCTTGTTGTGATAAAAACTCATGGACTACAGAAATACTCAAAATTCTATTAATACTTTCTTCCAATGCTGCCTTTACCTCAAGCGAAGTTGATCTTCTTGCTTGCAATCTTAAAAGACTGGCAATAGTTTGTAAATTGTTTTTTACTCGATGATGAATCTCTTGAATTACTGTCGCTTTAATTAATAATTGTTTTTCTTTTTTCTTTATCTCAGTAACATCAGAAACTACAATTATTTTTATTTCCTTTTTATTTTTTGGAATAGTAATTAATCGCTGTACCAATACTATCTCGCCAACTTCAATCTCCATCTCATACGGCAAATTACTTATCGTTGTTTTTTTAGTTATATGTCTAGTTATTTCCCTGTCAAAAATATGATGTCCAATAATATTACCGACACCTAATACTTTATAAATACTAGCCGCTGCCGTATTAGCAAAGGCAATTTTCCCATTTTCATTTACTACAATGATACCATCACTAGCTAATAACGGTCTGAATTTATTTTTATCGATGGGTAGCTGAACTGTTGATATTAAGGAAAATACTGTTTCTAATAAATAATTATAGCCATCAATTCCTATTTCCTCATAATTTGTTTCAAAACAAATTACTGCTACCATTTCGCCATTAGAATCATATAAAGGAAAAGTATACATGTCTAATAACAACCCTACTGCCCATTCACGTTTACCTTGAATATGTTTAGCAAAGCGAAATGTTCTCCAAATAAGCGGTTCTTCACTACCTTTTGCCATCGAACCGATGGAATTAGGTTTATATTGAAAGAAACTGGTATGAGGTTTAGCCTGAGCTACTATAATTAAAGATTTAACTCTGTCGCGAACATACATCGTCACCTGTGAATATGAAATATCAGCAATAAAGGGAAACAATAAGCTAATTTTATCTAAATATTCTATCTGCGCTTTACTTAACCTTGTATTTTTAGTACAGATATTAATCAGTTCATTCATTTTAAAGTCCTCACAGCGTTCCAATTTTTAATGATGGATTAGCATTTAAGTATAAATCAGCATATTTATTGGTCTTACTTTGATAATAAGCACGACAAGCAATCATCGCTGCATTATCAGTACATAAAATATTATCAGGAAAATACAATTTTATATTATCTTTCTGACAGCTATCTTGTAATGATCTTTTTAGTGCGCTATTAGCTGCAACACCACCGGCCACCACTAATTTTTCCGAACCTGTTTTTATCAGTGCCGCCATTGCTTTATCCACTAAAACATCAACTACGGCCTTTTGAAAACATGCCGCAACATCGTTTTGATTATATTCTTCACCCTTTTGTTTAGCACTATTGATATAATTTAATACTGCTGACTTCAACCCACTAAAACTAAATTCAAAGTTCCCTTTTTCATTTAAAGCTTGTGGGAATTTAATAGCCGTAGCTGAACCAGTTTGTGCCAATCTATCAATATGCGGACCGCCGGGATATGGTAATCCCATCACTCTGGCAATTTTGTCAAAGGCTTCTCCGGCAGCATCATCTCTTGTTTGTCCCAATAAATAAAACTCATTATAATCTTTCACATGAATTAAGGAAGTATGTCCTCCAGATACTACTAAGGCAACAAATGGTGGTTCAAGGTCTGGATGAGCTAGAAAGTTAGCAAAAATATGACCTTCCAAGTGGTTTACACCGATTAATGGAATATCTAAAGAATATGCTAATGCTTTTGCCGCTGCGACCCCCACTAGTAGTGCTCCCACTAATCCTGGACCATGAGTAACTCCAATATGGTTAATATCTTCTAATTTAATCTTTGCTGTATTTAAACACTCATCAATCACCGGCAGAACATTTTCAATATGCTTACGAGAGGCTATTTCAGGAACAACCCCGCCAAACTTTTGATGTACCGGTACTTGACTGGAAATAATATTAGCTAAAATTTTTCGTCCATTTACAATAATCGCTGCTGATGTTTCATCACAACTGGTTTCTATCCCTAAGGTTATAACATCCTTTTCTTCTAACATTAAAAATCCCCCATTATATATTTCGAAGCCACATTATAATTGCATCTTCATTATTATCAGCATAATAGCGTTTTCTAAGTCCTTGTTTTTCAAAACCAAACTGCTGATATAAAGACTGCGCCGGAATATTAGAAGCTCTTACTTCTAAAGTAATACTTGTGATCTGATGTTTTTTTGCTAAAACTATAAAAGCAGTTATCAGTTGCTTAGCAATCTTCTGCCGACGAAAATCAGACTTTACCGCGACATTTGTAATATGCGCTTCATCTAAAATGAACCAAGCTCCAATATAAGCTACAACCTTGTTATTAATAGAGCCTACCAAATAGTGTGCAATTTCATTATTTAATTCATCTTTAAAAGATTCTTTTGACCAGGGGTCAGTAAAAGAGGTAAGCTCCACTTCGTAAAGTTCCTCAATATCGTTAATATTAAACTCTCTAATTTCAAGATTAGACATTACATGACTCATTTCGTTTTTCCCATAAAACTTCTGCTTCTGATTTTCTAATATAACAAGGCTCTAGCGTCATAACATCATCTACTCTACCACTGTTTAACAAATTAGCACCTGCTAAGCCCACACTTGTTGCTTTAGCAAAAATATTTTGTGGACTTGCCAGAATTATATTTTGCGATACCCCCACTATCTTTTGAGCATATTTTACCGCACTCTCACCTAATAACAAAACCTTTTTATCTAAACCTGTTGCCATATCTAAAATATCTTCTAAATTCTCTACAAATGCTGGCTTTTTGATTGATAACTGCTCATTTTCCCAACAATATAAAGCCGTATAACAATTTCCTTTTTGTGCATCTAATAATGGCATTATATATATTTCTGGCAGTTTAAAATTATAAGCTAACGCCTCTAAGCTAGAAACACCAACAATCGGTATTTTCAAAGCATATGCCAATGCCTTTGCTGTCGCCAAACCAATTCTAAGTCCCGTAAATGATCCTGGACCAATGCTAACAGCAATTGCCGTTAAATCACCTTTATTAACACTTCCTAGTTTTAATAAGGTATCAATATTAGGCATTAACATTTCAGAATGTGTTAATTTATGTTGCACATTCAATTCTGCTAATACCTTATTATTATCAATCAAAGCTACACTTGAAACTATCGTTGATGTATCAATTCCCAAGATCATTTCACAACAAACTCCTCTAGTAAACTATTATATTTTGTACCGTGACAGGATATTTCAAAACTCCGTTCATCGACACCTTCTGTTCTCTTTATTTTTATTAATAAATATTCTTCCGGCAACTCCTGTTTAAACTTATCAGGCCATTCAATCACCGTTATCCCATCTTCTTTCTCTAGATATTCATAAAATCCAATATCATAAAGTTCTTCACTAAAATCCAAGCGATATAGGTCAAAATGGTATAAAGTTTTTGAACCTTGATAAATATTTAATAGCGCAAACGTTGGGCTTGTAACCTCTTCAGCTATCCCCAACCCTACCGCCAACCCTTGTACAAAGAGAGTTTTTCCTGCGCCCAAATCACCTTGCAAACAAATAACAGTACCTTCTTTTAATAATTGCGCAAATTTTTCTCCGATTGAAAAAGTTTCTTCTGGAGATTTTGTAAGAAAATTCAACATACTTTCACTCCGTTTATCTAAAATGATTATATCCTTTACTTTTTATATCAATAATAGTGCCATCATTTCTTTCTAATTTTACACCATTAAAACTGCTACATACTTCGCCAACAATGGTCAAATCATTTAATTCACCTTGTAATTTAGTTAATTTTTCCGGCGTTATTGTGAAAACCAACTGATAATCTTCTCCACCAAACAGCACATAATCTAACACATCTTTCTGAAAAACCTTGGCTACTTCTTTTGTTTCTTTTAAAACGGGCATTTTATTTTCTTTTAACATAATGCCTACTTCACTAGCAGTAGAAATTTCATTAGCTTCACTTGCTAAACCATCACTAATATCATTCATGCTATTTGCATAATTGGCGATAATTTCACCATAATTTAACTGTGGAAAGGGCATTAGATGTTTTTTTACTAATATTTCATATTGTTCTTGTTCATATTTATTAAGTAATATCTCCAATCCAGCGGCTGAAGAACCCAAATCACCAGTTACAACTACTAGATCGCCATTTTTTGCTCCACTACGATATTTCACTAATGGTAACGGTACTGTGCCTAATACAGTAACATTAATAACCAAGCCTTGTAGACTAGCAACGGTATCGCCACCAATTATATTAGCCTTAAATTTTTTAGTAAGATATTTCATACCATCATATAATTGTACCATAAAATCAACATCAATATCGCTAGGTATTGCTAACGATATTAAAATATTAGTAGGAGTTCCGCCCATTGCCGCAATATCACTAAAGTTAACCGCAATCGCTTTGTAGCCCAATTGCCAAGCAGTAATAAACTCTCTATTAAAATGTATTCCTTCAACTAACATATCAGTAGTCGCTAATTGCAATAAATTATTTTCAACACTAAATACCGCAGCATCATCACCAATCCCTTTGATGATATTATCTTTATTATTGATTGTATTTTGCTTCAATATATCAATTAAACCAAACTCACCAATTTCGTTTATTTTCATTATTATCTCCATAATATAAATAATGCAACCTTGTATAAGGTTGCATTAAACTTAACATTAATTTCTTTATTTTTCAAGATACTCGCCAACAATTTTCATGGCGCAATAATCGCCACACATTGAGCAAGCTTCAGTATTGTCAGCATTTCTAGCTTTACGATATTTTTTTGCCTTTTCAGGATCTATCGCTAATTCAATTTGTTTTTCCCAGTCTAAGGCTTTACGAGCTTTTGACATTTCCAAATCCCATTGTTTCGCACCATTTACTCCTTTGACAATATCTGCAGCATGACCGGCAATTCTTGAAGCAATTACCCCTTCTTTAACATCATCAATAGTTGGCAAGCCTAAATGCTCTGCCGGCGTTACATAGCATAAAAAGTCAGCACCAGCAGTGGCTGCTAAGGTTCCACCAATCGCTGCCGTAATATGATCATACCCCGGAGCAACATCGGTTACCAATGGCCCTAATACATAAAAAGGGGCACCTTGACAAAGTTGCTTTTGTAATTTTACATTGGCCGCAATTTGATCATACGGCATATGACCAGGTCCCTCAACAATTACTTGGATACCTCTTTGCCAAGCTCTATCAACTAACTCACCTAAAACCAACAATTCTTGAATTTGTGCTCTATCAGTAGCATCTTCTATGCAGCCTGGTCTTAAACCATCGCCTAAACTCATCGTTACATCATATTTTTCACAAATATCAAGGATCTCATCATAACGCTCATATAGTGGATTTTCTTTGTTATTATGTAACATCCACCCTGTTATAAAAGAACCCCCACGACTTACTACATCAGCAATCCGTCCTTGTTGCTTTAATCGATCTAACACACTAGTTGTTATCCCACAATGAATCGTCATAAAATCGGCTCCATCTTGCGCTTGCTTTTCAATAACAGCCAATAAATCATCACCAGTCATATCAACTACCACACCATATTTTTTTATTGCCTCTACCGTTGCCTGATAGATTGGTACTGTCCCAACCATAACCGTAGATTTATTAATAATAGACTGACGTGATAAATCAATATTATCACCTGTACTCAAATCCATAACGGCATCTGCACCAGCTGCAATTGCCACCTCTAATTTTTCTATTTCTGGTTCAATGTCAGGATAAGCACTAGAAGTTCCGATGTTAGCATTTACTTTTGTCGATAAACCAAGTCCAACTCCCCTTGGCACTAAGTTTTTATGATTAATATTTGCACATATTGCAATAGTCCCTTCAGCCACTCTATTTCTAATTAACTCCGGTGAAAGACCTTCTTGTTTTGCAACTATCTCCATAGCCGCAGTGATTATCCCTTGTCTTGCTAATTGCATTTGTGTAGCCATGTAAAACTCCTCCTAAAATTAAATAAACACCATTGTACATAACAATGGCGCTTAATAGCGCCACTTCCCTCCGTTAGCATTACCTAAGTCAGGTCCAAGGGTCAACATAAATGTTTCTCAGCCGTAGCGCCCCTAGTGGTTTAATTTATATTATTTTTTATTTATTATATTATCCATTCTTTTTACCGGTTCTGTCAAATCCATATGTCCAGCAATAGTATCAATCGGCTTTCCATCGACCATAAACACAACGCTAGTTACTTGAGGAAATTCTGTTAAGGTATTAACAATCGAACCCACTAAAAATATTTCACCAGTTGATCCTCCGTTAAAATTTTTCACAAATTCTTTGCTAAAATTAACATAGGCTATTTTATTTTTAACTTCCAGCCCATAAAGCTTTGTGCCTTTAGGAATTATATTGACGGAGCCATTTTGTTTTGTGCCCGTCAAAAGATCATTGAGGGCATCTATCAAAACATCATTCGATCCACTTTTAATATTTCTTACTTCAGGCACCAACGCTGTTGCATTTTCATTAGGAAAATAAATAATTATATTTTCTTTTTTATTATCAACATTATTAATATTACTTGTAACTTTTTCATCTTTAATTTTATCTTTCATAACATCAGTTTGGGGTTCTGTTTTATCGCATCCGCTAATTAGCATTAACAACCCTAATAAGGATAATACCAAAATATATTTTATTTTAATCCTCATTTTTACAACTCCTTTATTTGAATTTCAAAAAATAGTCATTAATACCTTTACATATTCCTATAGCTAAATTTTTTTGAAAATCTTGTGAATTTAATAAACTTTCTTCTTTGTAATTTGACAAAAACGCTAATTCAGTTAACGCTGCTGGCATCGGTGATCTTTTAGTA
>JAGPMH010000052.1 GCA_018052945.1 Negativicutes bacterium
TTCCCATTCCGAACACAGTAGTTAAGCCTATACACGCCGAGAGTACTTGGTTGGAAACGACCTGGGAGGTTAGGTAGTTGCTGGTTAAGTTAAAAGCACTTGCTTACGCAAGTGCTTTTTTGTATTGAGGAACAATTGTTAAATGGTAGTTAAACGATTGTTAAACTGTGGTGGAATCGTTGAAGTAATATAAGATTTAACTAAAAAGATCAATAAGAAGGCACTAAGGGTTTAAGAAAAAAGCCCTTAGGGGCTAGTAAGATGATTGTGAAACAGTTGTTAAAATATTGAGATAAGGTTTCTACCATTGTTTAAACTATCTTTCAAAAGTAAAAATGTTAACAAAAAAAGCAGCGACTTTATCGCAGTCGCTGCTTTTTTGTTAAGAACGGAAATTATTAAATTGTAAATCTGTACTTAAATCAAGATTTTTCAGTAATGACATTACTTGTTGTAGGTCATCTTTATTTTTGCCCGATACGCGAACTTTTTCATCTTGAATTTGTGCTTGGACTTTAATTTTACTGTTTTTTATTGCTGTAATGATGGTCTTAGAATCTTCTTTGTTAATACCACTTTTTAAAGTTATCATTTGCTTAACAGTACCCTTGGAGGAGGGCTCGATTTTACCGTAGTCAAAGCTTTTTACAGACACACCGCGTTTGATAGCTCTACCTTGTAAAATTTCGATGACATTACCTAACTTAAATTCATCATCGCTGACTACTTTAATCGCTTTATCTTCTAATTCAATACTGGATTTGCTGTTGCGAAAATCAAAACGTTGAGTTAGCTCTTTGCTGGCTTGGTTAACAACATTATCGATTTCTTGCATATCAACTTCCGATACTACGTCAAAAGAACAATCTTTTGCCATAAAAATCAACTCCCTTTATTAGTTTTTATTGTTATAGTTACTGTCTTTTTAAATAAGACATATAAAAAAGCAAATGAACCACCGGCATTAAAAAAGAAGGCAACAGGTTTGGTGTAAAATAAATCAGCACTTATTAATAATGAGATTAATAAAGCAATAGTATATGCTAAAAATGGTTGACCTTCAACTTTTTTTCGTGGTGCTAGCAAATACCAAATTACAAAACCTGAGATACCAAAATAAAAATTAGGAATAATATTCATTGAAGCCCCCAATAATGAACAGGATTTAAATTGAAATTTTAAAATAAATTAAACTATAATCCTGCATAGTAAAGATGGTTACAATTATAATACTTTTTAGTATAATAATCTAGTAGGGAGAAGCTTATGTTTAATTTTATTGTTTCAGAGAATATTTTTAATATGTCATTAAAAGATTTTTTGCGAAGAGAAAAAAATATATCGTTAACAGGCTGGCGCAAAATAAAACGAATAAACATGGTTTATTTAAATAATACTTTAGTAAAACCTTCATTGGCAAAAGTTAATGCAGGAGATAAAATAAGCTATGAATATGATGAGGTAAAATTAATACCACCTTGTGATATTAAACTTGATATTTGCTATGAAGATGAATTTTTATTAGTGATAAACAAACCGGCAGGAATGTTGGTTCATCCGACAGTGAAAAATGAGACAGACTCTTTAGCAAATGCACTTAGTTTTTACTATCAAAATAACGGGTTAAATTATAATTTTCATCCTGTCCATCGCTTGGATAAAAACACCTCAGGATTATTAGTTATCGCTAAAATGCCTCATATTCAAAATTTATTTTCACTAAAAGGCAAAAATACTATTGAAAGAATTTATCAAGCTGTTATAATAGGGAAGTTGAGGCCTAAAAAGGGTACTATTATTGCGCCTATTGCTCGTAAGGCTGGGAGCATTATAGAACGGAGAGTTGATTATCAAGGAAAAGAAGCAATAACACATTATGAAATAATTGCAGAGAAAAACTTCAACTCTTTAGTTGAATTAAAGTTAGGAACTGGACGGACACATCAATTAAGGGTTCATTTAGCACATTTTAATAACCCCATTCTTGGAGATGATTTATATGGAGGAGCAAGTTCTTTTATTCAGCGTCAAGCATTGCATGCAAAAAAAATTATCTTCAAACATCCTATAACAAAGGAAGCAATAGTGATTGAAACTTCTTTACCGGAAGATATTGCAAAAGTGTGGGAAAATTTAGTTTAATTTTTAAAATATTACAAGTGATAATGATTACAAAATAAAGGTAATATGTTATAATTAATTTATGCTTTTACTTTTAGTTCTTTTTAATACTGATTATATTACGTTACTGGAGGGGTTCAAATGCCATTAGTTACATCTAAAGAAATGTTTGAAAAAGCGTATAAGGAAAAATACGCAATTGGAGCCTTTAATGTTAATAACATGGAAATTATCCAGGGGATAATTGAGGCAGCAAAAATTGAACAGTCACCATTAATTTTACAAGTATCAGCTGGTGCTAGAAAATATGCCAGCCATATTTACTTGATGAAATTAGTAGAAGCTGCATTAGAGGATTCAGGGTTGCCGATTTGTTTACATTTAGATCATGGCGAAGACTTTGAAATCTGTAAGGCTTGTGTAGACGGTGGTTTTTCTTCGGTAATGGTAGATGGATCGAGACTACCTTTTGAGGAAAATATTGCACTTACCAAAAAAGTTGTTGAATATGCTCATGCTCGTGGCGTCGTGGTGGAAGGCGAGCTAGGAAGATTAGCCGGTGTAGAAGATGCAGTAAAGGTAAATACTAAGGATGCAACTTATACTGACCCTGATCAAGCCGTTGAATTTGTTGAGAGAACTGGTGTAGATTCATTAGCAATAGCTATTGGGACAAGTCATGGTGCTTATAAATTTAAAGGTGATCCTGAACTTGACTTTGCTAGATTAGAGAAAATATCTAATATGTTACCTGATTTTCCACTAGTACTGCATGGAGCTTCTACAGTACTACCTGAATTTGTCTCAAAATGTAATGAATTTGGTGGAGAAATTATGGGAGCAAAGGGTGTTCCAGAAGAAATGTTATTACAAGCTGGTAAATTAGGGGTATGTAAAATTAATATTGATACTGATTTACGTTTAGCGATGACTGCTTCAATTAGAGAACATTTAGTTAATAATCCTGGCGACTTTGATCCTCGTCAGTATTTAAAACCTGCTAGAAATGCAATTCAAAATATGGTTCAGCATAAGATTAAAAATGTTTTAAATTCCAGCAATAAACTATAGGATATTGTTGACACTGATATAAAAATAGTTATAATTATTTATGTAATATCTTTAAAAGCTAAGATAAGGACAATATAAAAAAGAATCACTTTTTCAGAGAATAAACGTCAAGGCTGTGAACGTTTTAAAAGTTACTTTTTTATTACCACCTTGGAGCTGCTAACTGAAATAATAGTAAGGACAGCCGAGAGAAAACTCGTTATAAACAATTGAGGTGGATGATTTTATATCATCAATCAGGGTGGAAACGCGAGAACTCTCGTCCCTTTTTTAGGGATGAGAGTTTTATTTTTTTATTGGAGATGATTGAAAATGATTAATATTACTTTGAAAAATGGTGATATTAGAAGTATTGAAGAAAACATTACTGTACTTGAATTTGCGAAAGTTTTGAGTAGAAGTTTAGCAAAAGTTGCTCTTGCAGCGAAAGTTAATGACAAAATTGTGGGATTAGATTATGTTTTGACTGAAGACTGTAAAGTTGAACTTTTAACGTTTGAAGATAATGAGGGGAAAATAGCACTAAGACATAGTGCATCTCATGTATTAGCACAAGCAGTAAAAAGACTTTATAAAAATGTCAAATTTGCAATTGGACCAGCGATAGAAAATGGTTTTTATTATGACTTTGAAACAGAAGAACCTTTTACGACAGAGGATTTAGGAAAAATTCAAAAAGAGATGGAAAAGATTATTAATGAAAATTTACCAATAGTTCGCAGTGAGTTATCAAGAGCAGAGGCCATCAAACTGTTTGCAGATAAAGGCGAAGATTATAAAGTTGAATTGATTAATGATTTGCCAGAAGATGCGATTATTTCTCTTTATACTCAAGGGGAGTTTGTTGATTTATGTGCTGGACCGCATGTTGCTAGTACCGGTAAAGTTAAAACTGTAAAATTACAAAGTATTGCTGGAGCTTATTGGCGAGGCGATGAAAAAAGAAAAATGTTGCAGCGAGTTTATGGGACTGCCTTTGAGAAGAAAGCAGACTTGGATGCTTATTTACATATGTTAGAAGAAGCCGCTAAACGCGATCATCGAAAGTTAGGACGTGAACTGGACTTATTTAGTATCCAAGAAGAGGGGCCAGGCTTTCCGTTCTTTCACCCTAATGGAATGATTATTCGTAATGAACTAGAAAATTATTGGCGTGCTGTTCATACTCGATATGGTTATAAAGAAATTAAAACGCCAATTATCTTAAATCAAAAATTATGGCAACAATCAGGGCATTGGGATCATTATCAAGAAAATATGTATTTTACTAGTATTGATGATGAAGCATATGCAATTAAGCCGATGAATTGTCCCGGTGGCATTTTAGTGTATAAAACAAAACAACATAGCTATCGCGATTTACCGCTAAGAACAGCTGAACTTGGTTTAGTTCATCGCCATGAGTTATCAGGAGCATTGCATGGCTTAATGCGAGTACGGAGCTTTACTCAAGATGATGCTCATATTTTCATGTTACCATCACAAATTAAAGCAGAAATTCAAAATGTTATTGATTTGTTTAATGAAGTTTATTCTGTTTTTGGATTAAGTTATCATGCAGAGCTTAGCACTAAGCCGGCTAAAGCAATGGGTTCTGATGAAATTTGGGAAACAACTACCAAGGCTTTACAAGAAGCACTTGAAGATTGTGGAATGGAGTACATTGTTAATGAGGGCGATGGTGCTTTTTATGGACCGAAGATTGACTTTCATTTACGAGATTCAATTGGTCGTACTTGGCAGTGTGGAACAATACAGCTTGATATGTTGATGCCGGAAAAATTTGATTTAACATTTGTTGGCGAAGATGGACAAAAGCATCGACCAGTTATGATTCATCGAGTTGTATATGGTAGTATTGAAAGATTTATAGGAATATTAATTGAACATTTTGCTGGTTTATTCCCATTGTGGTTGGCTCCAGTGCAAGTTAGAGTTTTGACTATTACCGATAAACAATTACCTTATGCTAATGAATTAGCTCTTAAAATGAAGGCTAAGGGTATTAGGGTTGAAGTTGATATCAGAAATGAAAAAATTGGTTATAAAATCAGAGAAAGTCAAATTTTAAAAACTCCATACACCGTAGTGCTAGGTGATAAAGAAATAGAAGAAAATAAAGTCGCAGTAAGAAAACATGGGGAAAATAACAGTGAGACTATAGCAACAGAAGAATTTATTGAAGATATTTACAATAAAATCATTACAAAAAGTATTTGACAATAAACTATAGTAGTGATATTATTATTAAGTAATTTGAATATGAAGTAGGAGCCACCGCTTCTCACCTTATAGCAATTGAGCTGATAGGGTTCAGGATGATTTTGTTGCATTTATGCGGGTGGCTTTTGTCACCCGTTTTCATTTTTTTAGAATAATACAGGAGGTGGATCACATTAGTAAAGATAACTTGAAAATTAACGAGGAAATTCGTGCAAGAGAAGTTCGTGTTAATAGTGCTACTGGCGAGTCTTTAGGAATTATGTCATTACGCGATGCGTTGCAAATGGCAGCTGAACAACAATTAGATTTAGTTGAGGTTGCTCCTACGGCTAAGCCACCAGTTTGCAGAATTATGGATTTTGGAAAATATCGCTATGAACAACAAAAGCGCGAAAAAGAAGCTAAGAAAAAACAGAAAGTAGTTACTGTAAAAGAAGTAAAGCTTCGTCCAAATATTGAACAACATGATTTTAATGTCAAGCTTAAAAATGCTTTGCGTTTTATTGAAGATGGTGACAAAGTAAAAGTTACTATTATGTTCCGTGGTAGAGAATTATCTCATCCGGATCTAGGAAGACAAATATTGATTAAAATGGCAGAAGAGCTAAAAGAATTAGTAGTTGTGGAACGTGAGCCTAAGCTTGAAGGTAAAAATATGATAATGATATTATCACCAAAGCCACATAATTAAAGGAGGATATTAAAATGCCAAAGATGAAAACACGTAGAAGTGCTGCAAAGCGTTTCCAAGCAACTGGTACTGGCGAATTTAAACGCTCAAAAGCTTTTAAACGTCACATATTAGAAAAAAAATCACCTGCTCGTAAGCGTAATTTACGTAAAGCTGGTTTAGTAAGCAAAGCGGATCATGAACGCGTATTAAGAATGCTTCCTTACGCTTAAAATAAATAATTAGGAGGAACTAACATGCCAAGAGTTAAAACAGGCGTGACTGCACATAGACGTCATAAGAAAATATTAAAATTAGCAAAAGGTTACAGAGGTGCTAGAAGTAAGCAATTCAAAAAAGCTAATGAAGTTGTAATGAAAGCTCTTTTCTATGCTCGTCGTGACCGTCGTGCGAAAAAAGGTGAATTCCGTAAATTATGGATTGCTCGTATTAATGCAGCAGCTCGTATTAATGGAATTTCTTACAGCCAACTTATCAATGGCTTGAAAAAAGCTGGTATTGAAGTTAACCGTAAAATGTTAGCTGATTTAGCAGTTAATGATAGTGCTGCTTTTGCACAATTAGTAGTTGCAGCAAAAGAACAACTTTAATTTTCAAATAAAAGAGGCTCTGTTTACAGAGCCTCTTTGTTATATAGAGTTTAATATTTATTATGGTGGTGGATAAAGTGAAACGACCAACATTTTCGCAAATATCCAATTTTACTAATATTGCTGAATGGAGTTTAAGTCCTTATCAGATTTTAACGTTGGGTTTTGCAGGTTTAATTTTTTTAGGAGCATTTCTCCTAATGTTACCGATTGCAAGTGTGAACGGAGAAAGTTTAGGCTTTATTGATGCCTTGTTTACGGCAACATCAGCAACCTGTGTTACGGGCTTGGTTGTAACTGATACCGGAACATATTTTTCGTTATTTGGTCAAATGGTAATTATTTTTCTTATTCAGGCCGGTGGGTTGGGCATTATGACGATGACAACTTTAATGGCGGTTTTGATGGGGAAGAAAATTAATTTACGTGAACGATTAATAATGCAAGAAGCTTTAAATAATTTAAGTTTTGCTGGAATCGTAAGATTAACCTTGTATATAATTAAAATGACTTTATTAATAGAATTTATTGGGGGTAGTATTTTAGCCATAAGATTCTTTTTTGAATTTGGGCCGAAAGGAATTTTTTATGGTTATTGGCATGCAGTTTCTGCTTTTTGTAATGCCGGCTTTGATTTATTTGGTGGCTATAGAAGTTTAGTACCTTATTATAACGATTGGACAGTAAATTTAGTAATTACTTCATTGATTATAATGGGGGGACTGGGTTTTTCCGTATTACTAGATATTAAACAAAATAGAGTTTTTAAAAAATTGACATTACAGAGTAAAGTGGTTTTATCAACTACATTATTTTTAATTATTGCCGGAACGGCAGGAATATGGTTTTTAGAAAATAATAATCAGATGACAATTGCCAGTATGTCAATTAGTGAAAAATTTTTAACAAGTTATTTTCAGGCAGTAACGGTTAGGACGGCGGGTTTTAATTCGTTAAATATTGCGGACTTAACAACGGCAAGCTTATTTTTCATGATCTTATTAATGTTTATTGGTGGTTCACCCGGTTCCACCGCTGGTGGTATTAAGACTACGACTTTTGCTATTATAATGTCAACATTATGGAGTAGTATTAGAGGAAAAGAAGATCCAACTTTATTTTATCGCAGAATTCCCAAACATGTTATTATGAAATCTTTTACTATTGGTTTGATAGCAACAATCTTAGTAGTTGGCATGACGATGATGTTAAGTATTAGCGAGTCTTTTTCTTTCATTAATATTTTATTTGAAGTTACATCAGCTTTTGGTACAGTGGGGATATCAACCGGAATAACAGGGGCGCTTTCTAATCAAGGAAAGTTAATGCTTATTTTAACGATGTTTGCCGGCAGAGTAGGGCCAGTTACTGTTGCTTTAGCATTGGCAATGAAGCATAAGAAAAAAGCAATTCAATATCCGGAAGGCAAAATAACAATAGGTTAAGGTGAGGAAAATGAAAAAAGATCGACAATTTGCAGTTATCGGTTTAGGACGATTTGGGTCAAATATGGCAAAAGCACTTAGTAAAATGGGGTATGAGGTTTTAGCGATTGATAAAAACCAGCATAAAGTTCAAGAGTTTAGTGATGAAGTAACTCATGTAGTTCAAGCTGACACTACGGATGAAAATGCATTAAGAGAACTTGGAATATTAAATTTTGATGTAGTTGTTGTAGCGATTGGTGAAGACGTACAAGCAAATGTATTAACGACATTACAGTTAAAAGAAATTGGCGTCAACTTTATCGTGGCAACTTCGAGAAATAGTCTGCATACGAAATTATTAGAAAAAGTTGGAGCTGACAGAATTGTTGCACCAGAACGTGATATGGCAAGAAGAGTAGCTTATAATTTAGCATCAACCAGTGTTATGGATTATATTGAATTATCGCCACGCTTTAGCATCGTAGAAATAACAGCACCGAAAGCCTTTCAAAACAAAACTATTGCAGAGTCTAATATTAGAGCGAAATATGGAATCAATGTAGTTGCAATAAAACGTGGTGAAGATTTGATAATATCACCATTACCAAGTGAAAAAATTATAAAAGATGATATTGTGGTAGTGGTAGGAAAAAATGAGAGTATCAATGGCTTGGAGGCGTTGGAGTGATTGAAACTATAACCAGTGTTCAAAATCCTCTAATTAAAAGAATTGTTAACTTAAAACAAAAAAAATATCGCGATAAGGAAAATTTATTTATTGCTGAAGGTGTAAGATTAGCAGAAGATGCTTTAAAATCACTAACTAACATAAAATATTGTTTTTATACTAAAAACTCTTTAGAAAATAAAAGAATTATGGCTATTATTGAAAGGTTAAAAACTGAACCGATAAAGCTGATAGAGGTCAGTTTATCAGTTTATGAAAAGATAACTGAAACTAATGAGCCACAAGGGATTATGGTTATATTGCAACATAATAATTATAATTTAAAAGAATTTGCTAAGTTGGAAAAGCCGTTTTTGATAATCCTTGATACGATACAAGATCCTGGTAATATTGGCACTATTATTAGAACCGCGGAAGCATCAGGCTGTAACGGGGTAATATTAACAAAAGGATGTGCTGATATATATGCAGGAAAAACAGTAAGGGCAACGATGGGGGCAATGCTTCGATTGCCGATTGTTACAAATGTTTCACCGGAAGAGCTGATTGTATTTTTCAAGGAAAATGACATTGAATTATTTACAACTGAAATAACTAATGGTAGAGAATATTATAACGAAGAATATAATGTGCCACTGGGACTAGTTTTTGGCAATGAGGGTAACGGTGTTAATCAGGAATTGTCACAGAAAATAAAAAAGAAAATTTACATTCCAATGATTGGAGCAGGAGAATCTTTGAATGTTGGAGTTGCGGCTGGGATAATTATGTATGAAGTTTTTCGTCAAAGAAATTGTATTACT
>JAGPMH010000053.1 GCA_018052945.1 Negativicutes bacterium
ATTTTCTTTCTGTTATTATTTATAGTTGGTAATTCTTCTTGCTGATTTTGCTCTACTGTCATTACTACACTCCTTTTTGATTTTTTTCCTACTGTCACTATAATTAAAAACCATTTGTAAAAAAAAAGCAAATAATTCTATTTTCATAGTAATTATTTGCTTCTTTTAATTTTTCGCTAACCTTAACTTGCGTTTAATAACTTCTGGTTCTTGACTCATTTTATTATCACGTCGTAACTTCGCATTATATCGTCCAATATTTATTAATACACCAATACTAAACATATTAATAATCAACGAGGTTCCGCCATAACTGATAAAAGGTAGTGGCACTCCAATAACAGGTAATAAACCTGACACCATCGCAATATTGGCGATTCCTTGTCCGACAATCAAACAAATTATCCCCATTACTAAAATTTTACCATAACCATCATTAGTTTCTGCAGCGATTTTGCCTCCATAAAAAGCTAAACCACTTAACAGTAAAATAACTGCTACGGCTCCGACAAATCCCATTTCTTGGCATAATACCGCAAAGGCAAAGTCGGTATGAGCTTCCGGCAAATAATAAAATTTACTCAGCCCCATCCCTAGGCCATTACCAAAAAAACCACCTGAGCCAATCGCCATCAAGGATTGAACAGTTTGATAACCGCTCGTTTCTTTAAACATCCAGGGATCGAACCATGCTTCAATTCTTTCCGCACGATACGAAGCAGCTGTAGTTAGATAAAACACGCCGATTAACGATAAACTACCTAACACCAAAAAATCAGTTTTGCTTAACCCCGCGACAAGATAAAGAATTACCGCTAACCCCACTACAATTGCCGCTGTTCCCAAATCCGGTTGCTTATAAATCATCAGGCCCATAAATAACGCCAATATAATCGGAAAAGAACTTAAATGAGCTTGGCGATGCCGATCCACAAACGGCCCCAAATAGGCCGCACTGATAAAAATTATCGTTAATTTAGCTAATTCCGACGGTTGAAAAGTTATTCCTAAATTTAACCAGCGTCTAGAGCCATTAACTTCAATCCCAATAAAGTGGACGGCAATTAAACAGATTGCTGCAAAAATACCACCAAAAAACATTATTTTTTTCCACTTCAGATAGTTTACTTTAATCGCTATAACCATACAAGAAAATCCTACTAATAAAGAAATACCATGGCGCTTTAAAAAATAATAACCATCATCCATTTTTTGTCCAGCCTCTACAAAACTGGCGCTAAAAACATTTAATGTTCCTAAAATCAACAGCAAAAAACTTATCCAGAGAATCGCTTCGGTATTACTATTCCATAATCTCAGCTTACTCATCAAAAACCTCCCACACCAAGGTAATGAGAATTTTTATTTAACATTAAAAGTCACTTCGCAAAAATTAATCTTCTGTCCCAAATTGCTAAATTTAACTTCATATTCAGTCATGATATTTTCTTTAATATTACTGTTATGCAAATCAAAAGTTACGTTATCAACTTTTAACTTCGCTGCCGAAAATTGTTCCAACGAAAAATCAAATAAATCTTTATTATCAGTTTTAAAGAACAGCTGTCCATTTTCAGTTAATAATTGCTGATATTTTTCTAAAAATCCTTGGTGCGTTAATCTTCTCTTCGCATGCCGTGGCTTTGGCCAAGGATCACAAAAATTAATATAAAATCGCTCTATGCTATGATTAGCAAAAGCCTCCATAATGTGATTAATATCAAAAACCAATAGTTTCACATTAGGCAATTTTTCTGCCGCCACCTTTTTCGCCGCATAATAAAGAACATCTTGTTGTGCTTCAATGCCGATAAAATTAATATCAGGATGTCGTTGCGCCAAGGTAGTAATAAAAGTACCTTTACCGGTTCCTAATTCAACCTGCAACGGTGCTTTATTCTCAAAACTTTCAGTCCAAGACATATTTTTTATAACTTCACTATCTGTAAAAACAAAATCTTTAAATTCTAGAATTGCCTCTGTTATCCACGGCTTCTTTCTTAACCTCATCTAAAACTGTTCCTCCTACCTACTTTTAAGCCTTTTCTAAACCATATTTTTTAATATAGCGATATAAAGTAACCCTACTAACATCCAATAAGTTGGCTAACCGACTAACATTGCCACCCGCCGCTTGCCATGCTTTCAAAAATACTTCGCGCTCTTCTTTCCAACTATTATCATGCTTAACATCACCCATTAAATTAATATCTTCCGGTTTTATTTGATCACCCGCAGTATTAAAAAATGCATATTCAATCACTGCTTGTAATTGCTTCGTATTGCCCGGCCAATCATATTCTTTTAACTTTTCTGCGGTTTGCGCTAATATTTTTTTCGGTTTCAACTGATGTTGGGTCGCCAGTTCAGTGATAATATGGTCAGCTAATAGCGGAATATCTTCGCGACGATTACGAAGCGATGGTACTCTAATCACACTTCTACCAATTATATCATAAAGTTCTTTTGAGAAAACATTGCGTTCTGATAATCTTTTTAGGTCACTGTCACATGCGGCAATAATTCTTACATCAATTTCACGTTTGACACTATCACCCAATCGTTGTATTTTCTTTTCTGTCAACGCTTTGGCTAGTAACGCTGCCACTACTGCCGGTAATTTTTCAATCTCATCAATGAAGAGTGTACCGCCATTAGCCAGCTCAATTTTCCCCGGTCGGCTTACTTCAAAATCCTCTGCTACACCAAATAATTCTTGTTCCAGTAATTCCGGCGCTAAATCTCCACATTTCACAGAAATCAATGGCCCGGCAACTCTAACACTACCTTGATGAATACCATGTGCCATTCTTTGTTTACCGGTTCCGGCTTCACCTTGCAATAAAATATGATTATTGTTTTTTGCTAAACGATTAGCCTTATCCTTTATACTATTAAAAGTTACACTGTCACCGACCATACAACCTAAACTATATCGTGCAGTATAGCCGGCAGTATGAGCAACTAAGGTTCTTAAATCTTCGATTGGCATTGATACCGCCACTACACTACTGACGATTTGCTCATTATCACGTTCTAACGGCACAACGGTCGTAATATCTTCATAGGTTTTATTCGGCGTAATCCAAGTCACTTCTTTATTATATGAAGGAACGCCATTAAAACCTTTATAGACCGGCGTATGACGATAGTTTAATAATACATTATTTAAGTTAGTATAACTATCACCTTCACCTTTGCCACCAATACCAAAGAGTCTGGACTGACCTAGTTTGTTAGTATAAGCAACTTCACCACCTGATAAAATATGATATACAGCAAAAGGGGCAGCATCTAAAATTGCTTCTTGCGCTTTAACCTTGGCTAAGGTTACTAAATATTTTTCCATTGAATGTTTGATAGTTAGTAATAATGATAAAATTGCACTTTGCGGAATTTCTTCTTGCTCTACTGCTACTAATGTTACAATGTATGACAATTCTCCATTTAGCATAATTGGTGCTGAACAAGCATCACCTTGTTGACATTCTTCCACCCACATTTCCGGCCCGTAGAGAAAAAATGGCGTCTTATGCTCATGCACAATACTAATACTAGAGGTTCCAACATCTTCAATTTTAACTCTCGCCCCTTCAATTTCTCCCGGTGTTTTTTGGTAGAAAGGTAGCGAAAAGCTTTTTAAAACATAACAATTTTCATCTAATAACAGCAAGCTTAAATTATAAGTATTTAAGAATTCTCTAATATCCTCACTCAATTCATCTAAATACGCTACCGCATTATTATGTTTTGCCAATTGTAGTGCCAATTGCTCTTTACTTAAACAATTTTTCAAAATCATTTTATCGTTCTTTATTTGATACTTCTTACTTTGTTCCCACGACTTCGCCACCCAAGGGTGAACATTCGGATCAATAATTCCTTCTTCTATAAATTTACGATAATAGCCTTCTAACTTGACCTTACTACGACGTTCCCTAATCATGATTTTACCTCCATATTTTAAAGACTATTTTCCAGCTTCTAAAATTCTAATACCTTTATTCTATCAAGCATTGACTATTGTTGCAATTTTTAAATACATACATTTACAATATTACCTTTAAATTCTTTCTTTACCTTATGTTTATATCACTTCTTTTGTTAAGGTTTTGTTATTACTATTTACCGGTATTGTAAAATCAGCTATACTTTAATTAAGTTTTAAATACTATAAGGATGGTGATTTATTTGAAAACAATTGCGTTAATTGCTCATGATAAGAAAAAAGAAGAAATGCTCACTTTTGTAAAAAGTAATATTGAACTACTCTCTCAAAATAAATTAGTTGCTACCGCTACCACTGGCCGGTTAATTAAAGAGCAAACCGGTTTAGAAGTTGAAACTTTTATGTCCGGTCCCCTCGGCGGCGACCAACAAATCGGTGCTCTCGTAGCAACTGAACAAATTGATTTAATTATCTTCTTGCGCGATCCATTAACAGCGCAACCTCACGAGCCTGATATTACAGCCTTAATTAGAATTTGTGATGTTCACAATATCCCGGCCGCAACAAACATTAAATCAGCTAATATTTTAATTGATTATATTACTCATAATAAAGAATAAATAAAACAGGGTGCAAGCACCCTGTTTTATTTATTGCCACGAAACCCTTTATTATCAGCGACAAACCGATTAATTGAATTTATGATTTCAACAACCTTCTGCCGATTTTGTTTAGTGCTAACCTGCAAGCCAATTTTCCCAGGATAGAGCAAGTATTTTTGTCGATAATTTATCGTTGTAACATTCGGCATAATAACATTGGCACCAGCCTGTAATGCTATTTTTCTGCCGTCTTGATGTAATGATTCCATGGCCGTAGTCGCCGGAATATTAATATCAGGTAATAATAATCTGACCACTGCCATTACTTTAATACTCAGCAAGAACTGTCCTGACGGCTGTTCTCTTAAGGGAGTATCAGGATTAGAAATAAAGGGTCCTAGCCCAACCATATCAGCATTAATTTCTTTAAAAAATAAAATATCTTGTGCCAAATCAGCTAAGGTTTGCTGAGGCAAGCCCACCAGACAACCCGTCCCGACTTCATAGCCTAGTGTTCTTAAAGCTTCTAAACACTTTACCCTGTTATGAAAATCCATACCAGGGTGTAATTCACGATAAATAGCTTCATTCGTTGTCTCAATCCGCAGCAAATAGCGATCAGCACCCGCGTCTTTATATGCCTTATATTGTCCATATGTTTTCTCGCCTAAACTTAAAGTTATCGCTAACCCCATTGCTTTAATTTCACTAATAATTTTAACCATTTCTGCATTAGCAAAATTATCAGCTTCGCCTGATTGCAATACAATCGTTTGATAACCCTCACTTTTTGCCTCGACCACAGCCGCCATTACTTCATCTGGGCTCAAGCGATACCGTTCAAGATTATTATTGCTACAACGCAGCCCACAATAATAACAGTCTTTGCTACAAACATTAGATAACTCAATCAAGGCTCTTAAATGAACGCCCTCACCAACGTATTGCGAACGCACTTCATCGGCAGCTTGAAACAAATAATCATTACAACAATCATCAACCAAAATTGTCATTATTTCGCTTGCCGTAAGGTTGTGTTCAGCTTGGGCTTTTTGAATTAAGTCAATCGCCTTCATCTCATTCACCTTGAAAAGTTGCTAAATCAAATGGAGTTTCTTGATAAACATAGTAATTCAACCAATTAGCAAATAATAACGTCGCGGTACTACGCCATTTGACAATCGGCTGGCTTTTCGGATTATCATTTGGAAAGTAATTTTGGGGAACTGCTATCTCTAGGCCAGACTCCATATCGCGATCATATTCTTCTTTTAAAGTTAAGGGGTCATATTCAGCATGACCGGTAATGAAAAATTTACGATGCTTAAAATCCGCTACAGCATAAACTCCAGCTTCCTTAGACTCTGCCAAAATTGTTAAATCTGCTACTTGTTCAATATCAGCACGACGCACTTCGGTATGACGTGAATGCGGTACAAAAAATTCATCATCAAAACCTCTAAATAGTTTTTCATGTTCAACTTTTAAAGAGTGTGGAAACACCCCAAACATTTTTTCCGCCAATAAATGTTTTTTTACGCCATGATGATAATATAAGCCTGCTTGTGCACCCCAACAAATATAAAGTGTCGAAAAGACATGTTTCTTGCTCCACTCCATAATTTCACATAGTTCTGCCCAATATTGCACTTCTTCAAATTCTATTTTTTCCACCGGTGCACCAGTTATAATAAGGCCATCATACTTTTTATGTTTAACATCAGCAAATGTACCATAAAATTCAGATAAATGTTCTTGCGATACATTCTTTGGTTCATATGTAGCTGTATAAATAAAATCAACCTCAACCTGTAACGAGGTATTGCCTAATAATCTTAATAGTTGGGTTTCCGTTACAATCTTCGTCGGCATTAAGTTTAAAATAAGAATTCTAAGTGGTCTGATATCTTGGCTGTAAGCTCTATCTTCATACATTACAAAAATATTTTCATTTTCTAAAATATTTCTCGCCGGTAAGGCATTTGGTATTTTAATCGGCACTATTATTCACTCCTCAATAAAAATAAGCCTCTTTCATCCGAAAGAGGCTTATATCTCACTACAGCACTCTCTCATCTATCAGATCACCCTGTTGGAATTAGCACCTTGCTTACGCCGGTTGCTGGGCTTCATCGGGCCATTCCCTCCGCCTCTCTTGATAAGAGTTCTTATTCATTTTTAATGTTAATATTAACACATTATAAATTTTATTGTCAATGTAGTTTCATACTTTTTTATTTAGAGCAAAGCAGTGCCATAGTGGCACTGCTTTGTTAAACTTAAACTTTAAAACTATTAACAACTTTATGTAATTCTTGTGACATTTCTGATAATGATCTACTAACAGCCGCCAGTTGCTCTAATGACGCTGCTTGTTCTTCTACCGTTGCAGAAACATTCTGACTTTGATCCGAGGTTTTAGTACCAATAACCTCTAAATTATCAATCAATTTCACCATTGAATCACGTTCTTGAACTATTTTTTTGATTTCTGCTACTACTAGTTTTACGTCTAGGGTTACTTTATCAACTTTTGTAACAATCTCACTGAAGGTTTTGCCGGCATCACCGACTAGTTGTGATCCTAATTTAACTTCTTGCGTTCCTGTTTCCATAAACTCAACCGCTTTAGTAGTTTGTGTTTGAATTTCTCTAATCAAATCGGCAATATGTTTTGCTGCCACTTGTGATTGTTCAGCTAGTTTTCGCACTTCATCTGCTACTACGGCAAAGCCACGCCCTTGCTCACCAGCTCTAGCCGCTTCAATCGCCGCATTTAACGCCAATAAGTTAGTTTGTCCGGCAATATCAGAAATCGTACTAACAATTTCACCAATTTGTTTGGATTGAGTGCCAAGTTTCAAGACAGTTTCAGCTGCTTCATTAATTTTAGCGTCAATATTTTCCATTTGCCCAATAGCTGATTTAACTGAGGTATAACCATTTTTCGCTGAAACCGCACTACTTTCCACATTTTCCAAAGTTTTTTCTGCACTATCAGACGCAGTATTGATGCTGTTTGAAATAACCGCAACACTTTCTGCCGCTTTATCAATTAAGGTAGATTGCTCTGCTACTGCTTCGGCAACCTTTACTATGGACTGCGCAATTTCCTGTGTACCAACTGCGGACTGTTCTGAACCTGAGCATAGTTCTTGCCCAGAGGATGCCACTTGTTGCGCCATCCTGTTAACATCAGTAATAATCTTTTTAAAGTTATTACTCATAATTTTAAAGTCTTCAGCCAGCTCTCCAATTTCATCATCGCGCTCAACACTAACCGCTGTTGTTAAGTCACCACTTGCCAAACCTTTAGCACTACCAATCAACTTAGTAAGTGGCATATTAATCCGATTATTAAATAAATAAATTATCAATAAACTGATTGCTATCAAAATCATTACAAAAACCATAATATTAGCATACATTATTTTATTAATGCCAGCATGAAATTCCGCTGTTGGCAATACCAGTACCAGTTTTAAGCCGGTAGTACCAATTGGCGTCACTGAAACATAACTATCCGCCCCAAAGGCATCATTACGCACTAACATACTTTCTTTCGCATCAGTAATGGTTTTGCCGACTTGACTTATTTTTCCTACCGAATCTTCAGAAATTTTTACCTTTAAGTTTTTTTCGGCATCAGTTGTTGCTAAATAATAGCCATCACCGGTAACAATAAAGGCATACCCTTGTTCCCCAACTTTAATGCTTTTAATATAATCTTCTAGCTGATTTATCGCCAAATCTACAGTTACTACCCCTACTTTTTTATTATCCTTAATAATAGGTTTAGCAATCGTTAACATCGTAATTTTACTAACTTCATCATAAAAAGGTTCGCTCCAAGCAATATTGTCAGTAGCCAGACCTTTTTTGTACCAATCATATTTAAAATAATCATATTCGGCATTACTATAATCCCAAGTTAACTTAATATTACCACCATCTTTGTATTTATATGGTCCATAATATTTTTGTGCAGAATCGTAAGCATTTGGCTCAAAGAAATATCCTGAACCGAAAATCAAGTCATCACTTTTTATATATTCATCAGTTAAACTCATTGCAACATCAATATTATTGATTGATTTTAAATTTAAAGTCATTGCATCTGCTTTTTCTGCAGCCTCATTAATTCTGCCTAAAAAGCTATTACTTACTTCACCAGCTTTCGCCACAACCATTCTTTTAACTTCTACTTCCATTCCACTAGTAATCTGATAGGTACTAATAATGGTTTGTCCTAAAAGAAGTATTGTCATTACACCTAATACAACAAATAAAAAGACCGTCCTAATACTTTTCATATTCATAAGTAACCCTACTCAATTTAGCTTCTTGGCAATTAACTTTTAAAGAATTATTGTAATAAAATTATATCCTATTTCTGTCTATTAAGCTAGTTATTTCAAAACAGGGGTTGCCATAGCAACCCCTGTTAATATGCCATTAAGGCAAACGCGTCTTGACGGTTATCAAACAATAAACTAACAATATCATTATCAAGTTTTTTCTGTTTAACCATATCCATTATGATATTTTCCACTTTATTAACTTCCATCTTATTACGATAAGGTCGATTTTCCGTTAACGCGACAAATACATCTGCCACTGCTACAATCCTAGAGCCGACACTAATCTCACTTTCTTTCAGACGAAACGGATAACCTTTACCATCTAAAGTTTCATGATGATAAGCCGCCCACTGAGCAATCGTATCAAAGCCATCAATCTGTTGCAAAATTCGATAAGTATAATAAGTATGCTGCTTAATGATGGAAAATTCTTCGGTTGTTAACGCCGCCGGTTTTTCCAAAATATTATTTGGCACTGCCAACTTACCTAAATCATGCAACAATCCTGAAATCTCCATTATTTTCAAATCATCGTGTGAAAAAGCCTGCTGTTTTGCTAAAAACACTGCCATTTGCGCCAC
>JAGPMH010000054.1 GCA_018052945.1 Negativicutes bacterium
GCAACTAAAGGGCGAGCTAGTTATTTAGGTGAAAGAAGTATCGGGCATCAAGATGCTGGAGCGACTTCCTCTTATATAATATTACAAGCGATTTATGATTATTATGTCAGTATAAAATAACGAAAAGGAGAAATGAAATGGTTGGGATTGTAATTGTGTCACATAGTTCAAAGGTTGCGGAGGGTATTAGAGAGATGGCTTTACAAATGGCTAATCCTGACCAGAAAATTATAGCTGCCGGTGGAACGGATGCTGGTGGGATTGGAACGGATGCTGTTAAAATCCTTAATGCAATTAATGAAGCTGATGACGGTGATGGAGTTGTGTTATTAGTTGACCTAGGTAGTGCAGTTTTAAGTGCGGAAGTAGCAATGGAGATGTTAGAGGAGATTGTTAGAGAACGAGTTAGAATTGCTGATACACCGATTTTAGAAGGAAGTATCAGTGCGGTGGTAGAAGCATCGATTGGCAGTCCGCTTGAGGCAGTAGTTGCGACAGCGGAAGAAGCTAGAGAAATTAACAAATTACAGTGATGGAGTGTTGAAGATGGCAGAGTTAACAGTAGTTATTAATAATAAATTTGGTATTCATGCCCGTCCGGCAGCAACTTTGGTGAAAACGGCCGCTAGCTATAAAAGTTCTGTTAAACTAACTTCCGGTGAAAAAACAGTTGATGCAAAAAGTATTCTCGGAGTAATGTCTTTAGGTGTTAAAAATGGTACTACTGTTATGTTTAAGGCAGAAGGTGAAGATGCTCAAGATTGTTTGTTAGCTTTGAAAAAATTAGTTGATTCGGACTTTGGAGAGAGTTATTAACAGCGATATTCCTGCTGAGTAAGGAGGGTGCTTATGGGAGAGATATTACAAGGAAAAGGCGTTGTTGCCGGAATTGCTATTGGCGAAGTTGTTTGGGTAGCCAATGATTATGAAAAATGGTTTGCTAAATATAACAGCGACTCTCCTAAAATTGAAAATGAAAAATTAGATAAGGCAATTCAAAAAGTTCAAGCTGATTTAGAAAATAATATAACTACCATGCAAGAAAAAAACATGACCGAGCAAGCGCAAATAATGCAAGCTCATTTGCTGATTTTAAAAGATCCGACATTTATTGATCTTATTTTAGAAAAGCTTGAACTGGAAAATTCAGCACCGAAGGCGCTACAAGTAGCCATTGATGAAATTGCTAAAACCTTTGAGATGATGGATGATGAATATTTTAGAGCAAGGGCAGCAGATATTAGAGATGTCGGAAATCGTGTTTTAAAAACATTATTAGGTATTGATGAACTTGATTTTGGATCAAGAAAAATTATATTGTGTGGTCAAGACTTGGAACCATCACTAATTGCTGCTATGCCAGAGGAGAATTTACAAGGGATTATTTTAGGACATGGCAGTTTGACTTCCCATGTAGTGATTATTGCTAAAGCGAAGGGTATTCCGACTATTATTGGGCTTGAAAAATTTGACTTGTTAGAAAATAAGGCGCAAGTTGTATTAGATGGTGATACCGGAGAAGTTGTTTGGCATTTGGCGCCAACTGAAGAAGAGAATTATCGAAAAAAACTAAAACAGCAAGAACAAGAAAAAGAATATTATTTAAATTTGGCTAAAAAAGAAGTTGTGACCCAAGATGGGCACAAAGTTGTTGTTGCGGCTAATATTGGTTCAGATAAAGATATTGATAAAGCGTTGCAGTTTGGTTGCGAAGGCGTTGGATTGTTTCGCAGTGAGTTTTTATTTATGAGCAGAAGCGCTATGCCGAATGAAGAAGAACAATTTGCGGCATACAAGGCAGTGGTCCAAAAATGTGGAGAAAAATTATGTATAATCAGAACGATGGATATTGGTGGCGATAAGTCGTTAGAATATTTAAAGGTTCCACCGGAACAAAATCCGTTTTTAGGGTGGCGAGCGCTAAGGATTAGTTTAAAAAGACCGGAGCTTTTTTTACCACAGTTAAAGGCTATTTTAAGAGCCGGCGTTTATGGTAATGTTGCGATTATGTTGCCGATGGTAATAAGTTTGAATGAGATTATAGAAGCAAAAGAGTTTATTAAACTGGCACAAGCCGAACTTGATAAAGAACAGGTGCCGTATTCTAAAACTGTGTCAATCGGGATTATGGTAGAAACGCCGGCAGCGGCAATTTTAGCTGATAAATTGGCACAGCATGTTGACTTTTTCAGTATCGGCACAAATGATTTAGCACAATATGTGTTGGCGGTAGATCGCGGTAATGAAAATATTTCCTATTTGTATAACTATTTTAATCCAGCGGTGCTTAAAATAATCAATGATGTGATTGGTGCAGCGAAGAAAAATAATATTTGGGTTGGGATGTGTGGTGAGATGGCTGGAGACATCTTAGCTACGGAATTATTAGTAGGAATGGGCATTGATGAACTTAGCATGAGTGGTAGTACTATTCCGAAGGTTAAAGAGAGAATTACCAAGATAAATCTTGCTAGTGCCCAATCTCTAGTGGCTGAAGTTTTGCAGTTTGATAAAACGGAAGAGGTTATTAATTACTTAAAGAAAAAATAAACAAAGCCTTAAAAATACACTAAATCAGTATTTTTAAGGCTTTGTTTTATACCGGAAAATTAATGGTAAAGGTTGTTCCTTGACGGGAGGTCTCAATATTAATAGTAGCATTATGGCGGTTAGCAATTTGATAACAAGTAGCTAATCCTAAGCCGGTACCGGTGGCTTTCGTTGTTACGAATGGCTTGCCGATGTTTTCTAGAATATCTTTTGGTATGCCGGTGCCTTGATCGGTGATGGCTAAGGCAACGATGTTTTTATGGTAGGTTGTTTTAATAGTTACGATGCCGCCAGGGTGCATCGCCTCGAGTCCGTTACGAACTAGATTCAGCAATAATTGGCGAATTTCTTTTTCATCTAACTTTATTTCAGGAATTTCTCCTAACACTAGTTGGATTGAGCAAGATGAAGAGTTAGCGTAGGCTTGAATTAACGGAAAGATATTTTTGATGATAAAATTCAAATCACATTTTTTTAGGATTACTAATTTTGACTGACTGAGTGATAGATATTCTCTGATAATTTGATTAGCACGATCTAACTCGCTTAATAATAAATTAAATTCATCGACATAGTCTTTAAAGGCGGGACGACGTAAAAATAGTTGGAGATAACCGCTGACAGTTGTAAGTGGATTGCGAATTTCGTGAGCGACACTGGCGGCCATTTGTCCAACTATCTTTAAGCTTTCTAGTTTTGATAAATCTTGTTCTAAGGCACGTCGTTTAGTGATGTCCCGCAATATCGCAACGAAGCCTTGATATTTGTTGTTTTCATCATAAAAAGTGTTGGTGGATTGCTCAACCCAAATGATTTCACCGGTAGAAGTGATAATACGAAATGTTAACAATTTACTTTTATTATCATTGGGATTAATTATTCGCCGGAGGATTTTCACTTTGTCCCTATCATCGGGATGCGTTATTTTCGCTGCTAATTGCACATTTTTATAAAATAATGCCGGTGAATAACCAGTAAGGTTATAAATTGATGGTGAAACATATTCAAAATGTGGTGCGGGATAAAAGGAAAACTGATAAATGACATCGGTGGCGTTTTCAGCTAACAGTCGATATTGTTGCTCTTTTAAAGTCAAATTGTAATGAGTTTTTTCACAATATAA
The DNA here is from genome assembly GCA_018052945.1 of Negativicutes bacterium. NCBI lineage: Bacteria > Bacillati > Bacillota > Negativicutes > Negativicutes bacterium. Next base: position 3,674 of record JAGPMH010000054.1, read on the forward strand.
AATTAAAATACCGACAGATAAAAACAGTCTAAGACCGGCATCAATTAAAAATCCCCACTTGGCAGTAGGATCATCAAAATAAAAAGGGACTTCTAAGGCGTGTAAGCCGATAATAAATAAGGTTCCGCTGGTGATATATTTACCCCAGCCACCACAGTTAAAATGATTTAAAAATAAAAAACCTGTTTGTAAATTTATAAAACCGAAAGCTAAACAAAAGAATATTAAACGATAAAAAAAGCTTAAATCTAGGGCGACAGTGATATAAGTAAAAAAAATGGAGATGACGGAAAGACCAAACCAAGACAAGAGCCAGGTGCGAGAAGGTTTAGAACCGTTAAAATCAATAGTTCCAATTAATTGTAAAAAAGAAGCAAAAATAAAAATTCCTTGATATAATAGAATCATATAACCATCGGTAGAAGATATCGGGGTGTCAATTAAGGCTAGGCGCACCAAACTTAGTAAGGAACTGGCTAACCAGATAAATAAATATCGCTCGCGGAAATTTAAATATAGATAAATAAAAATAAATGAAGACATTAAAGATAATGAAAAAGTAAAAGCGAGAATAATGTTAATAATGTCTGTATGCAAGGATTGCACCCCCTGAAGTTGATAAAGTTCTAGCTGGTATAAACTAATGTCAGCTAAAAACTGAAAAAATGTAAAGTATTTGTAAAATAATACAATTATAACATTTAGGATTATTCTGCGCTATGATATTTAAATATTACAAATGTATTTTTGAGTAATATAAATGTATACATTATTTCTATTATATGATAAGTAGATTTTTTATTTTTTATTTGATATAATTAAAGTCAATTCTTAAAGACTAATTATACAATAAAAACGCATAAAATGCATAAATATAAAATTATTGCTTTTTAATATACTGTTATTAAGTGCCTGATAGGGGGTTATGATATGAAAAGTACAATTACTATCAAAAAGGAAAGATGTAAAGGTTGCAATATTTGTGTTAAGTTTTGCCCGAAAAAGGTGCTAGCACTAGGAACCTTAGGAATGGTAGAGGTTGTTAATGGTGAAGCCTGCATTGTGTGCGGACAATGTGAAATGCGTTGTCCTGATTATGCAATATTTGTGGATAAGAAGGTGGAAGAATGAGTAAGGAAGTTAAATTTTTACAAGGTAATGAAGCTTGTGCTGAAGGAGCAATTGCTGCCGGTGTAACATTTTTTGGGGGCTATCCGATAACTCCTTCTACTGAGATTGCTGAAGCGATGGCGGCGAAATTGCCACAAAATAATGGTGCATTTATTCAAATGGAAGATGAAATTGCAGGTTTAGCAGTAGTGCTAGGAGCATCTTTAGCGGGGAAAAAAGTTTTAACTGCAACTTCCGGCCCGGGCTTTTCTTTAAAACAAGAGTTAATTGGTTATGCTTGTATGGCGGAAATTCCGGTTGTTATTGTTAATGTTCAAAGGGTTGGTCCTTCTACTGGACAACCAACAGCACCGTCACAAGGTGATGTAATGCAAGCGCGTTGGGGGACTCATGGTGATCACTCTATTATTGCCTTATCGCCATGGACTGTTAAGGAATGCTTTGATGTAACGGTATTAGCAGTTAATTACGCTGAACGATTCCGTACGCCAGTTATTATTTTAATGGATGAAATCGTTGGACATATGAGAGAAAAATTTGTAATGCCTAATAGTGCTGATATTAAAATTTATCCTCGTCGTAAACCGAGCAAAACAATTGCGGAAGGCTATCAGCCATATGAACCGATGGAAGATTTAGTACCTAATATTGCTGATTTTGGAACAGGTCATAAGTTTCATGTAACAGGATTATTACATGATGAGACAGGTTTCCCAAGTGGCAGTCCTAAATTAACAAAAGAAGTTATTGATAGATTACATAAAAAAATAGAGATAGCACAAGATGAAATAACACATTATGATGAGTTCTTTATGGCAGATGCTGAATATGCTGTTGTCGCTTATGGTGGTACTGCTCGTACTGCTTATGCAGCAGTAGAACAGGCTCGCGCTAAAGGGATTAAAGTGGGCATGGTAAGATTGATGACAATCTGGCCATTTGCAGATAAAGTTATTAAAAACTTGGCTAGTAAAGTAAAGGGTATTTTAGTGCCAGAGTTAAACTATGGACAATTAGTATTGGAAGTGGAAAGAGCGGCAGGCTCACAGGCAAATGTGGTTTCATTGCCGAAATACAACACGGAAGCATTTGATCCACAGGAAATTTGCGAAGCCATTGAAGACCTGAGCAAGGGGTGTTAGAGTATGAGAAGTTATGATAAATATTTGCGCGAAAATAGATTGCCACATATTTGGTGCCCTGGCTGTGGTAATGGTATTGTTATGAAAGCAATTGTTAAAGCTGTTGAAAATAAAAATCTTGACCAAGATAAAACTGTAATAGTATCAGGAATTGGATGCTCTTCTCGTGCTTCCGGTTATATGAATTTTGATACACTACATACTGCACATGGTCGAGCAATTCCGTTTGCTACCGGGATTAAACTTGCTAATCCAGAGCTCAATGTTATTGTAATTACCGGTGATGGCGATTGTATGGCTATTGGTGGAAATCACTTTATTCATGGGGCAAGACGTAATGTGGATTTAAATGTGATTTTATTTAATAATCACATTTATGGGATGACCGGTGGTCAGGCTTCGCCATTGACACCGTTGACGAAAAAAGCAACTACCGCACCATATGGTAATATTGACAGACCGTTTGATCCTTGTCAGCTAGCAATTGCTGCTGGTGCAACTTATGTAGCAAGAAGTACCGCTTTTCATGTGCAACATTTAACCAGTATGATTGAACAATCCTTTGATAATAAGGGCTTCTCTTTAGTTGAAGCTATTACGCAATGTCCTGTTGCTTATGGTCGTAAAAATAAAATGGGTGATGCGGCTGACATGCTTAAATGGATGAGCCAAACAGCAACAATGATGCCGGCTTTTGAAAAAATGACGCCGGAACAACGTCAAGAGCGATTCCCAATTGGCGTGTTGCATCAAGCTAGTTTATCGGAATATACTTCTGATTATCAAAAAGTTATTGAATGTGCCGGAGGTGCTGAATAATGAAACAAATTCGTTTATCCGGTTCTGGTGGTCAAGGTGTGATAACAGCGGCGATTATTTTGGCAGAAACTGCGATTGCAGAAAATAAAGAAGCCGTTCAATCACAATCTTACGGTCCGGAAGCTCGTGGTGGAGCTTCTAAAGCTGAAGTAATTATTTCAGATAGTTTTATTTATCATCCTAAAGTTAATGCTCCTGATATTGTATTAGCGTTAACACAAAAGGCGGCTGATAAATATTATGCTGATTTAAAAGCAGATGGGGTTTTGATTGTCGATGAGGATTTAGTTCCGGAAATTCCTGCTTTTAAAAATGTCGTGAAAGTACCGATTACCAGATTGGCAGTAGACCAACTTGGTAACAGCATTTTTGCTAATATTGTATCGCTAGGTGTTATTGTGAAAAAATCTAAAATTGTTGATTTAGAAACTTTGAAAAAAGTTGTAGCAAAACGCGTACCACCGGCAACTATTGAAAAAAATATGGAAGCCGTAATGGTTGGTTATAATTCCATAGATTAATTCTGAAGCAGGGGTATAGACCTCTGCTTCTTTTATCTAAATATGGGGTAGGTTATTAATAATGAAAATTTTTCAAAACGATTGGGAAGAGTTATTACAAGAAGAAATAAAACAGCCTTATTATTTAAAACTAAGAGAATTTCTAAAAAAGGAATATTCCACTACGAAAATTTATCCGGATATGTATAGTATTTTTAATGCGCTACATTATACGGCTTATAATGATGTGAAAGTAGTGATTTTAGGGCAAGATCCTTATCATGGTGAAGGTCAAGCGCATGGTCTTAGCTTTTCGGTGCAAGAAAATGTGCCACCACCGCCGTCTTTGGTGAATATTTTCAAAGAGTTAAAAGATGATCTTGGGTGTAGTATTCCTAATAACGGGTACTTACTTAGCTGGGCGCAGCAAGGGGTGTTGCTCCTTAATACGGTTTTGACGGTGAGAGCTAATCAAGCTAACTCTCACAAAGAACAAGGTTGGGAAAAATTTACCGATAAAATTATTATGTTGCTAAATGCACGGACGAAACCGTTGGTATTTATTTTATGGGGTAAACCAGCGCAACAGAAAAAAACTTTAATTACTAATCAGTCCCACTTGGTGTTGTCAGCACCACACCCTAGTCCGTTGTCGGCTTTTCGCGGTTTTTTTGGTAGTAAGCCTTTTTCAAAAACCAATAATTTTTTAATGTCGCAGGGGTTGGAGTGCATTAACTGGCAAATTCCTGATAATAAAAAATAATACCAAATTGGACTAATTGGTCTTAAATCCTATTGTTAATTTAAGTAATTTTAAATATAATATACATAGTTAACATTTCCAGTTTATCTATTCTGGATAATAGACAAGTAGTATTTAATGTGTATAAATTTTATTTTTATGGAGTAGAAGATGCAAACTTTAAGTATTCATCCTCTCAATATAATAAAAGCTTTGTCGATGGCCTTGGAGTTTTCTATTAATGGGATGTCTAGACATCACTGGAGAACGGCCTTTATTTGCTATTGTATCGCCGAACATATCAATCTTGGCGAAAAAGAAACGTATGAGCTTATTTATGCTGCGTTATTACATGATATTGGTGCGGCTTCAAGTTGGAGTGAACGACGCAAAATAAGCGTTGCTTCACCCTTATTGGTTTCTAATCATAAGCATGCCGAAGAGGGGTATTTGTTACTGAAAGATGCTGATAAAATGGGGCAATTAGCTGATATTATTAGGCATCACCATGACAATTGGGATGGTACTAATTTTTCGCGGATTTATGGCGAAGCAATACCGCTAGCTAGCAGAATTATAAATATTGCCGATAAAATTGAATTATTAATAAAAAATGATGTGCCGATTTTTAAACAACGAAATTATATTTTAAGTATTATCAATAAATACAGTAATATTTGTTTAGATCCGAAGTTGGTGCAAGTTGTTAATGAAATTGCTGAAACAGAAAGTTTTTGGCTGGATTTGGTTAATCCGAATTGCTATGATTTATTTTTTAATAAAATTACCGAAAAAACATTAACGATTTTCTCGTTGGATGATGTTATTGCTATTGCCAATATTTTTGCTACTATTATAGATCGGACTAGTAAATTTACAGCAACGCACTCACGTAATGTGGCGCAAATGGCAGTGTTTTTAGCAAAACAGCAGGCTTTTTCACACGATGATTTGAAAATAATGGAGATTTCAGGATTGTTGCATGATTTAGGTAAGTTGGCAGTGCCAAATAATATTTTGGAAA
>JAGPMH010000055.1 GCA_018052945.1 Negativicutes bacterium
CCCATGATTTAGTGGTGCTTGATACCATTGGTGAATTGGGAAAGGTTTATAGTATTGGCGATATCATTTATGTTGGGGGAAGTTTAGTAGCACATGGGGGGCACAATATTTTAGAACCGGCTGCTCATGGCAAACCGATTATTGTCGGTCCTAATATGTTCAATTTTAAAGAGACACATGCACTTTTTTCCGGTAGGAAAGCTTGTATTACTGTAAAAACAGTAGAACAATTGACGCAAACTGTCCTTAATTTATTGCATGATGAAGACTTGCGCAACAATATGCAAAATGAAACATTGCAAATAGTAAGAGAAAACCAAGGGGCAGCTAGACGTAGTGCATTATATTTAAGAGAAATGTTAGAGCAGTGCCAAGCAAATCGTACTAAAAAACAAGTCAGGGTTCAATTGGTGGAAAATTTCCAAATGTCGTTATACAAAATGGTACATGGTGAAGAAAAAGGAATTATTTCGAATTTTTTCTTGTTGGTATTGTATCTTTTTTCATATATTTATCGCCATTTATTAAAGTTAAAATTGTTTTTATATAAAACTAATATCATAAAACAACATAAGCTTGATTGTCATGTAATCAGTTTAGGCAACATTACGGTAGGGGGTACCGGTAAAACTCCAACCGCGCAAATTTTAGCAAAAGCTATCAGTAATATGGGCTATAAAGTTGCTATTTTAAACAGAGGTTATCGAGCAAAATGGAAAGGTAAAGTCGGTGTTGTTTCTGACGGCAAAAAGATTTATATGACCGCGGTAGAAGCAGGGGATGAAGCCTTTTTATTAGCTAAAAGATTGCCAAAGGTACCGGTAATTATTGGTGCTGATCGCGCTATTACCGGAAAATATGCCGTTAAAAAATTAGGGGCAGAAGTTGTAATCTTAGATGATGGTTATCAACATTGGCAATTACAACGAGACATTGATATCTTGTTGATTGATGCCATCAATGTCTTTGGTAATAATTATATTTTACCGCGTGGCACCTTGCGGGAGCCGCTAGAGCATTTAGATAGAGCAGATGTATGTTTACTGACGAAGGTTGATCAATCCAGTAGCGATATTATTGACAATATTAAACATACAATTAATAAACACAACAAAAAGGCGTTAATTATTGAAAGTTCTCATAGTCCGAAATGTTTTATTGAAATTACTAATTGGTATAAAAATATCTCTAACAGTAATTTACCGCTCAATAGTATGGCTAACAAGAAAATAACGGCTGTTTCAGCGATTGGTAATCCGGCTTCATTTGAGAAAACACTAGAAGATATTAATGCGCAGCTTGCTTATAGTATTAGATTTCCGGATCACCATGAATATACAATGGCAGAAATGCAAAGTGTAATGGATCAAGCAGTGGAACATAATTCCGAGGCCATTGTTATTACAGATAAAGATGCGGTTAAAATTCCGGCAGAATTTATCCATTCTGAAAGGGCTTTGCCGGTATATGTATTAAGTATTGAAGTTGAATTTTTAAATAATTATCATGAATTAATGGGACTTATTAAAAATAGACTAAAAAAGACTAAGTCCATACGGAGGTAAAGATGAAAATACTATGTGTTATTCCGGCTCGTTATGCCTCGACTAGATTGCCGGGCAAACCGTTAGCTGATATCGTCGGCAAACCAATGATTCAACATGTCTATGAAAGATCAGCTCAAGCGACAATTCCGCAACAAGTGGTTGTGGCGACTGATGATGAAAAAGTTTTCCAAGCGGTGCAACAATTTGGCGGTAAGGTCGTAATGACTTCAAGTGAGCATCAGACCGGAACAGATCGGCTAGCGGAGGTCGCAAGCAAATATGCTGAGGTTGATGTAATAATTAATGTACAAGGTGATGAACCGTTAATAGATCCCAAAGTGATTGATGAGTTAGCACAAGAATTTTTAAATGATACAGCCTTACAGATGGCTTCTGTTATGAGTATAATGGATACTGAAGATTATCAAAATCCCAATGCGGTAAAAGTTGTTACTGACCTTAATAATAATGCGCTTTATTTTTCGCGCTCCTTATTGCCTTATCCACGAGTTGCAGGTAAAGCCAATGTTTATAAACATATTGGTATTTATGCTTATAAAAAAGATTTCTTGCTGAAATTTGCCAAGTTAGAGCCGACACCGTTAGAACAAAGTGAATCGTTAGAGCAATTAAGAGCATTAGAAAATGGTTATAAAATAAAAATGATAAAAACAAAATCCAAGTTTATTGGTGTTGATAGTATCGAAGATTTACAAACAGTAAATGAATTATTAAGAAAATAGAGGTGAAAATAATGAAAACAGTTAATGTTGGTAATATAAAAATTGGTGGCAATCAGCCGTTAGCGTTATTGGCAGGACCATGCGTATTAGAAGGCTTTGAACGTAGTTTGAAAATTGGTAAGGCTATTAAGGAAATAACCCAAAGATTAGGAATTCCTTATGTTTTTAAAGCGTCTTTTGACAAAGCAAATCGCTCTTCATATAGTTCCTTTAGAGGTCCGGGGATAACAGAAGGCTTAAAAATGTTGCAAGCTATCAAAGATGAATTACAAGTGCCGATTGTTAGCGATATCCACTGTATCACTCAAGTCGAAGCAGCGGCAGAGGTACTGGACATTTTGCAAATTCCAGCATTTTTATCACGCCAAACTGATTTGCTGTATCAAGCGGCAAAAACCGGTAAAACCGTTAATGTGAAAAAAGGGCAATTTTTATCACCGGCAGAAATGAAAAATGCTGTAGTAAAAATGGAAGAAGCGGGCAATGAAAATTTGATGTTAACTGAGCGGGGAGCTAGCTTTGGTTATAATAATTTAGTAGTAGATATGAGAAGTTTCCCAATTATGAGATCATTTGGCTATCCGGTTGTCTTTGATGCGACTCATAGCGTTCAATTGCCGGGTGGGGCGGGTACAGCTTCGGCCGGACAAAGAGAGTATGTGGAATATTTAACAAGAGGTGCTGTGGCGGTAGGTGTTGATGCTTTATTTATGGAAATACATGATAATCCACCGGAGGCCTTATGCGATGGTGCTAATATGTTATATGTTGACCAATTGGAAGACTTATTGAAAGATGTTTTAGCTATTGACGCTATTGTAAAAAAACGTAAATAACTATACAATAAAAACAACATTAATGATTTTGTCAAAAATCTTTAAGTACAGAAGTAAGTGAGGCAAAATAAATGATTATTGAACAAGCTCAAAAAGTATTAGCCGTTGAAGCGCAAGCTATCGAACGGCTTATTCCACGTATAGATGAACATTTTATTAAGGCGATTGAATTATTACTGGACTGTAAGGGTCGTGTTATTGTAACTGGAATGGGAAAATCAGGATTAGTAGGCAAGAAAATTGCCGCGACCTTAGCCAGTACCGGCACGCCTTCATTTTTCTTGCATCCGGCAGAGGGGATTCATGGCGATCTAGGGATGGTAACAGCTGATGATGTGGTAATTTCATTGTCTAATAGTGGTGAAACAACGGAGGTTGTCAGCATTTTACCAATTATTAAAAGAATTGGTGCAAGTATTATTGCGATGTGTGGTAATAGCCAAAGTACAATGGCGCTTAATGCCGATGTTTTTATTGATGTTAGTGTGGCGGAAGAGGCTTGCCCACTAGGATTAGCACCAACCGCGAGTACTACGGCAACACTGGCAATGGGCGATGCGATTGCGGTGGTTTTATTATCAAAACGCAAGTTTACTCCAGAAGATTTTGCCCTGTTTCATCCTGGCGGTTCGCTGGGGCGTAAATTATTATTAACAGTTGAAAATGTTATGCATTCCGGTGAAGATAATCCGATTGTTTCAGCTGAGACTAATGTTAAGGAAGCGTTATTTGTTATGACTTCCAAAGGTCTTGGAGCAACAGCGGTGGTAGATCAGTCTGGTTGTTTACTGGGTATTTTAACAGATGGTGATATTAGACGGGGGTTAGAAACCGGCCATCAATTTTTAGAAGAGTCTGTGGTCAATATCATGACTAAGACCCCGAAAACAATTACTGCGGATAAATTAGCGGCAGCGGCACTTTCGATAATGGAAAAAAATAAACCTCGACCGATAACGGTATTGCCGGTAGTGGATAAAAATAATTTTGTTATTGGGATAGTTCATCTTACTGACTTATTGCGTCAAGGGGTGGTATAATGGGTATTGGTAATTTAGCCGGACAAATTAAAATGATTATTTTTGATGTGGATGGCGTTTTAACAGATGGCAAGATTGTCATTGGTAATAGTGGCGAAGTTTTAAAAGAATTTAATGCACAAGATGGGTTAGGAATTTCTTTGCTAAGACAAAATGGCATCATTCCTGCTATTATTACCGGCAGAACTTCGGGAATCGTAGCACAACGTGCAGCCGAGCTGAAAATAGAAAATTTGTATCAAGGAGCAAAAGATAAAACTTTGGCTTTAATGGAATTACAAGAAAAACATAAATTGGCATTGAGTCAAATCGCTTATGTTGGCGATGATTTAATTGATTTGCCGGTGATGTTACAGGTTGGGCTGAGCTTTGCAGTAGCCAATGCGGTGTTAGAAGTAAAAGATCAAGCGAACTATGTTACAAAAAACTATGGTGGTAATGGTGCAGTGAGAGAAATAGCGGAAATGCTATTAAAAGCACAAGGGAAATGGGGTAATATTATTGACTCCTATCTTTTAAAAGGTAAATCCCAACAAGAAACTGAACAATAATACTCACTAAACTTATAGAAAGGTTAGCAGAGTGATGCAATATATAATTTTAAAAACAATTAGTAAAATATTATGTTTATTACCATATAATTTTATTTTGCAACTAGGGGCGTGGTTAGGGGTTTTATATTACTATTTAGTAAGAAAACAAACTAAGCGCAGTGAAAAACAGTTGCAGGAAAGTCTGAAATTATCTGATGCTGAAATTAAAGCAATTAATAAAAATTTATATAAACATGTCGGTAGAACCTTTTTAGAAATAATGTATATGCCGAGATTAAATCAAAATAATATTGAAACTTACTTTGAAGTAGAGAACAAGCATTATATTGACGAGGCTTTAGCGGAAAATAAAGGGGTAGTTCTCTTGACGGCTCATCTTGGCAATTGGGAGTGGCTTGGGGCGTTTTTAGCACTTAGTAACTATCCGATAACGACGGTTATTAAGCGTCAACCGAATGACCAACACACTCAAATTCTCAATGAATATCGTGAGATGGTTGGGATTGAGGTTTTTGCGCGGGGTACGACAGAATTGGTCGGAGCAGCTAAAGCTTTGAAAAAAGGAAAAATTTTAGCTTTTTTAGCAGATCAGGATGCCGGAGAAGGTGGCGCTTGGATAAAATTTTTGGGTAAACCAGCTTCAACACCATTAGGACCGGCTGCTTTTTCAAAAAGATTAAAATCCCCAATTTTACCGGTGTTTATTGTTCGCCAGCAAAGTGGTAAGCATAAAGTTATTGTTAAAGAAGCGCTGTATTATGAAAATACCGGCAATGACTTACAGGATGAATATGCTGTAACAGTAAAAATGACTAGGGTTATTGAAGATATAATTATAGCTAATCCAAGTCAGTGGCTGTGGTTTCAAAAGCGTTGGAATACAACAGCCGAGATGATGAAGCATAATTTATTAATAGATAAGGACTAGGTGAGATATGAAAAATAAAAAGCTTATAATTATCCTGGCCTTGGCATTAGTAGTAGGCTTTAGTTATTATTTTATAATTAGTGAGAATAATGTTAAAACAAAAAATGATGTTGAAGTTAGTAACATTACATATTCCGGTAACACGATAGTGGAAGAAAAAGACGGTAAAAAGGTGTGGGAATTAACGGCAAATACTATTGAAATTGAACCTACTACCAAGAATACAATCTTAAAAGAAGTTAAAGGTGTTTTTTATCAAAATAATGGTGAAATCATAACTTTAACGGCGCCGGAAGCGGTATATGATGTTAATAATCGTGATATTACAATTAAAGGCTTAGTGCAAGTTGTTAGCAATAATGGGGCAACAATGCAAGGTGATGTTTTTAAATGGCAGGCTAAAGAGAGTAAGCTGGTTGGTGATGGTAATATTATTTTGAAAAAAGAAGATACGGTGTTAACTGGTAATCATATTGAGGCAACAGCCGGCTTGACTAAAGTAAAAGTGCAAGGAAATGCCAAAATTATAAAAGGTGGGAAATAAGATGAATTTTAGAACGATAAAAACATTATTCCTAACAGCTTGTTTATTATGTAGTTTATCTTTAGCACAAGCGGCGGAGGGCAATATGGAAGTTTCCGCAGATACATTAGAATATGATTCTAATAGTGGCATTGTTGTCGCTAATGGCAATGTGAAAATGCTTAAAGAAAATGCGACCTTAACCGGCGCCAAAGCTACTTACAATACGAAAAATCAAGAAGCGACGGTTAGTGGTGGAGCTCACTTAATAAAAGAAGATATTGATTTAACTTCAGCCAGCTTAACCTCAAAAAATAATGATGAAATAATTGCAATTGGTAATGTTGTGATGATTAAAGGCGAAACTACTATTACTGGTCCACAAGTTAATTATTATAGTAAACAACAATATGCAGTCATCAATAGCGATGCAACGGTTAATATGAAAGATTCAACAATGACAGCCAATAAGCTAGAAGCCTTTTTAGCTGACAATAAGGTTGTTGGTACCGGTAATGTTCATTTGACTAGCACGGCTAGAGAAATTGATGCGGTGGGGGATGTCGCAACTTACTACGGTGCTAAAGACCAACAAGGTAAAATTATTTTAGAAGGTAATGCGAAAGCGGTACAAAAAGGTAATGTTCTTAAAGGCAATAAATTAACATTGTTTTTAGCTGACAAAACTACTAATGCTGAAGTTGTGATAAAGCCTGAATAATATTATGAATTTAGATATATCTTCAAAATGAAAAGATGTGAATGAATGTTTATTCAAACAAAAAATTTAATAAAAACTTATGATAATATCAATGTAGTTAATGGCGTTAATATAAAGGTTGAAAAAGGTGAAGTTGTCGGGTTGTTAGGTCCTAATGGTGCCGGTAAAACTACCACTTTTTATATGATTGTGGGGTTGGAAAAACCAAACTGCGGAATGATAAATATTTCTGGTGAAGACGTTACGGGTTTGCCAATTCATAAAAGAGCGAAATTTGGTATTGCGTATTTACCGCAAGAAGCTTCGATTTTTCGTAAATTATCGGTGGAAGATAATTTACTAGCAATATTAGAAACTACCGGCATGACTAAAGAAGAGCAACATAACAAAATGGAAAGCTTATTGAAAGAATTTAATGTTAATCATGTCAGAACTCGTAAAGGTGCAGAATTGTCAGGTGGTGAACGGCGACGCGTGGAGATTGCTCGATGTTTAGCAATTGAACCCAATTTTATATTGCTTGATGAACCCTTTGCTGGAGTTGATCCGATTGCCGTTATTGATATTCAAGAGGTCATCAGTTATTTAAAAACCAAAGGTATTGGAATTTTAATAACTGATCATAATGTTAGGGAAACTTTAAACATTGTAGATAGAGCATATATTTTAAATCAAGGTGAGATTTTAATTGAAGGTGATAGCCAAACTATTGCTAATAGTGATATTGCAAAGAAATTCTACCTTGGCGAAAACTTTAGTTTATAGGTTGTAAGGAGAATTTTATGCGGATATTAGATAAATATGTTATAACAGAGCTACTAGGACCGTTCTTCTTTGGAATTTGTGCTTTTTCCAGTGTGTTTGTGGGTTCCAGTACGTTACTGCGCATAGCGCAATATGTTACTACTTATGGGGCGGGGTTTTCCACAGTAGTAAAACTATTTATATATAGCTTGCCCAGTATTATCGTTTTGACCTTTCCAATGTCGATGCTCTTGGCAACCTTGTTAGCGTTTGGCAGAATGTCCTCTTCTAGTGAAATTACGGCGATGAAATCAAGTGGTATCAGCTTTTACCGCTTAACAGCACCGGTGTATATTATTGCCATTATCGTTAGTATTTTTGCGATTGGCTTTAATGAATATATTGTCCCAAAAGCTAACGAAGCCTATACAAAAGTGGTGGAGTATGAAATTAAAGGTAATACAGCGCCGAAATCTCAAGAACATATTGTTATAAAGGATATGCAAGGTGGCAATATTGAACGGTTAACATATGCTCGTCGCTATGAAGAAGCCAGCGCGACCATGACCGGCGTATCAATTCAAGAATTTGATAAAGATAAATTGGTTAGAATGCAAAATGCGGAAAAGGCACTTTGGAATAATGCCGGTTATTGGATTATGTATAATGGTTCAGTACATGATTTATCGGAAGAAGGTAATGTCCAAAGAACGTTGCGGTTTACCCAACAAGTTTTACCAATTAATAAAAAACCGCAGGAAATATCTCGTGAACAGAAAAAACCTGATGAAATGACGATGAAAGAACTTCGTCAACAAATTAGAATTATGAAAAGCCAATTTGTTGATGTGAAAAAGATGGAAGTTGAATATTATCAAAGAATTACAATTCCTTTTGCGAGCTTAGTATTTGCGTTGATTGGCACGCCGCTAGGCTTACAACCTCATCGTAACAGCTCGTCGATAGGGTTTGGGATTAGTATTATCGTAATATTTATTTATTATGCCATTATGACCATTTTAAGCGCACTAGGCCAAGGGGGCTCGTTAGCGCCAATGGTAGCAGCGTGGTTGCCAAATATTATTGGTATTATTG
>JAGPMH010000056.1 GCA_018052945.1 Negativicutes bacterium
TGTTGCTTATTGATTTGATCAACTTTATTTACTACTAAAATAACTGGTGCTTGCGTACTTTGCAAGCGCTCCATAATATAGAGCTCACCGGCACCAATATTTTCGGTAGCATCAACCACAAATAAGATCACATCTACTTCTTTTAGCGTATTTTCTGCTGCTTTAACCATGTACTCGCCGAGCTTATGCTTCGGTTTATGAATCCCTGGGGTATCAATAAATAATATTTGAGCATCATCTTGGGTCAAGACACATAAGATTTTATTTCTGGTTGTTTGTGGTTTGTCGGACATTATTGCAATTTTTTGTCCAATTAAACTATTAATTAGTGTTGATTTCCCTACATTTGGTCTTCCAATAACGGACACAAAGCCTGATTTGTAATTATTACTCATATTAAAACTCCTATCATCATTATAAATGTTTTTTAGTAAAAGAATGTGGCAACAACTCTTCTAATGTAAATTTAGCTATATCACCTTGTAAATTAGCTAAAATAATCTCCTGTATATTAAATTCAGCTAAAACTTGTCTACAGGCACCGCACGGCGGTGTTAATGCACTGCTATCAGCGACAATACAAATTTTTCTAAGGTTAATTTCACCTTCGGAAACAGCTTTGAAAATAGCGCTTCTTTCAGCACAATTAGTTAAACCGTATGAAGCATTTTCTACATTACATCCAGTGTAAACTTTGCCACTTTCCGCTAATACCGCTGCCCCTACTTTAAAATTAGAATAAGGGGCATAAGCTTTAGTTCTAACATCTTGTGCTAACTTTATTAGTAATTCATTATTCACGATTAATCCCCAACTTCGTTAAAATATATTCCTCTTCTTGGCGCATTTCAATTCTATCAGCTTCTTCGATATGATCATACCCGAGCAAGTGCAAAATACCATGTACTGTTAAAAAAGCAATTTCACGTTCTATGCTATGACCATATTCTTCAGCTTGAGATTTAGCAGTATCAATTGATATTATAATGTCACCCAATAAATTTTCTGCCGGTCCATCAATAATCTCCGGTTCATCACCTTCATTAAGGGCAAAGGACAGAACATCCGTAGCACAATCTTTATTACGATATTTTTTATTCAAAGTATGGATATATGCATCAGAAACCAATACTACACTTACTTCAGAGTTTTCCTCTAAACCATAAAGTTCAGATACTTTCGCCAATACTTTATTAATAATTTTTTCAAACTCTTCATTTTTATAACTAGAGTCATCTTCATAACTCAATAATATCTCCATATTATTACCTCGCTTCAGTTTCAACTATGTTTTCCGGATATTCAATTCTAGAATGAAACATACTTGATAATATTTTTATATAAACGGTAGCAACAACCATCAGTTCTTTCATACTAATATCACACTCATCAAATTGTCCATCATTTAATTTTTGATTTATTATTTTATGAACCATATTATCAATTTTATTATTGCCATGATTACTAAGCGACCTTACTGCTGCTTCACAAGAATCAGCTATCATTATTATCGCGGCTTCTTTAGTCAGCGGTTTAGGCCCGGGATAGCGATAATCATCTTTGTTAACATTATTTTCACCATATAAGCTAATAGCTTTAGCATAAAAAAAGCTAGCATAACTATTACCGTGATGTTGCTCCACAATATCAATAATATCTTGCGGAATTTTATATTCCTTACATAACGCCACACCATCTTTAACATGTGAAGTTAGAATAAGGGTACTAATTCCAGGGGTTAGTTTATCATGGGGATTGGCACTGCCAAATTGATTTTCGACAAAAAACCCAGCTCTTCTAATTTTCCCAACATCATGATAATATGCGCCCACCCTTACTAAAATAGCATCAAGACCAATTTCATTGGCTGCCGCTTCAGCCAGGTTACCAATTATCACACTGTGATGATATGTCCCTGGTGCTTCTAATAACAACCGTTGCAACAAGGGGTGATTAGATTGCCCTAATTCTATTAAGGTCAAGGGGGTCGTTATTTTAAAACTATATTCAAAATAAGGTAAAATACCGGTAGTAATTACGGCCGACAAAACACCACTTAGCGCTCCAAGCAACATTTCTAGCATTAATTCTTGATAATTGATTTGTGCTATCAATCCCGTTGAAGCTATTACAATTACATTGGCAATGCTAATAATAAGCCCCGTTTTAAGTAAACTATAACCATGGCTTGTTCGAACGACAGTATAAACACCAATTAAACTACTTAATAACACAAAGGCAATTACTCTGCTATCATATTCAATACCCATTCCTACCAAAAAAGCCACCACAATACTCGAAATCAAGGCAATTCTTGGTGTTATCAATATTGCAATTAATAATGCTCCCGCAGTAATTGGTGTTATAAAGTAATTATAATAATGTCCAAATTTCGCCATAAGCAAAGAAAAGAAAATAATTAACCATAGCAAAATCATTTTATTGTTATCATCATATATTTTATATTTAAATTTTCTTAAATATCCATCTAAAATCAACATCGAAAACAACATAAAGATCGCTGTACCCAAAAATTTACTTTTATCAATATTATTTTCATATAGGCCTAACTCTTTTATCGCATATAGTTGTTCGTCCGTTACAATTTCGCCCCGCCGCACAACAACCTGACCTTTAATAATATTTTTTCTTACCGGCTCAACAGTTTCAATGGCTTTATTTCTTCTATCATTGGTTTCTTTTTGATTTATTACCAAGTTATTTTTCAGTAAATTACTACAAATATCAGCAATAATCAACTTAATTTCAACTTCTGCATTAAGCTCATTGATATCTTTTAATAAATATTTTTTATTAAGTTCTAAGTCCTTATCACTAATACCTCGTTGTAGGTAATTTTCCAATAAAAGCTTACTATTAAGATAAATAAAACTTTTGTCGTTATCATTTTCCGCCAATAAAACCTTACGGCTATTTTCACTTAAAAAAAGTTGATTTTCTTTTAAAAAATTTTTTAACCTAGTTTCACTATCAGCTGATAACAAATCTTCACTTGTCACCACCTTGCTTTCCGCTAACAGATTAAACAATCCATCCAGTTTACTAATAGTTCTCGGTAAAATATTTATATCAAAATCATATACATCAACAACAGTTGATAACATTTCATTTTTCAGTTCAGTAGTTTTCACTTCATCAATATAAGAAATGGTTTTAGGCGCAACAATATCACGATTACTGACATCTCCCACAACAAAATCAATTTTAGCAGTTGCAAGATCAATAAAAATTACCACCATAAACAATAGAAAGAAAAAAAACAACGTAATTTGATTTTTCATCTTTTCATATTGAAAATAATTTATATTTTCTTTTATTTTATTGATGATAGATTTCAGCCCGGTCATAATATTCCCTCCACCCTTTAGGTAAAGTGCTAATTATTATCATATTGCTGATAAGCTCTAATAATTCTCGCCACAACTTCATGTCTGATAACATCAGCATCATCAAACATTATTGTTTTGATCCCTTCAACTTGATGTAGCACATATTTAGCTTCTGCCAACCCTGAAATAGTCCCTTGTGGCAAATCCGTTTGCGATAAATCTCCTGTTATTACCATTTTAGAACCAAAGCCCAATCTTGTTAAAAACATTTTCATTTGTTGCGTTGTTGTATTTTGTGCTTCATCCAAAATAACAAAAGAATTTTCTAAAGTCCGCCCTCTCATATAAGCCAGTGGTGCAACTTCAATAATATTTTTAGCCATAAATTTTTGAAAAGTTTCCACTCCTAAAATATCATATAACGCATCATAGAGTGGTCGTAAATAGGGATCAACTTTTTCTTGCAAATCGCCCGGCAAAAATCCTAGTCTTTCTCCTGCTTCAACTGCTGGTCTAGTTAAAATTATTTTTTCAACCTCTTTGTTTTTCAGCGCTATCACCGCCATTACAACTGCCAAATATGTTTTACCAGTCCCGGCCGGTCCAATTCCAAAAGTTATATAGTTTTTTTTGATTGCTTCCAAATAAATACTCTGCCCTACAGTTTTGGGCTTAACTTGTTTTCCTTTAGCAGTCACCAATACTACATTATTAAAGACCTTATTCAATAATTCTTGTTCGCCCTTTTTTATCAACTCAATGCAATATTTAACATCATGACTAGTAAGCTCACCAGTATTACGGTATAAATTTAACAATTCCATTAAAACTTTTTCAATACTTAAAACCTCATTATTATTACCTCTGACAACTACTTTATCGCCCCTACTAATAATTTTACTATCAAAGCTGTCACTTAAAATTTTAAGATATTCATCATTATAACCTAAAATTGCTAATGCTTCTTCTTGCTTATTAAATTCAATTGTTTTTTCTAAATGTCTTTGCAATAAAATAGCCTCCTTGCGCTATCAGGGAAATAAACAAATCCTTTTATTTTAATTCGACATTTTAATCTTTATTCCTCTAGTAAAAAATAAAGAGGTTATTCACGATATCTGCATAATCAGTAAATAACCTCTCTATTTTTTACGCTATAAATATTTTACAATTTCACAATTCTCAATATGTGGTAATTGTGTGAATTTAGCCATCATTTCAATCGGATTACACTTATTATAATCTCTCAGCAATAATAATACTTTTATAAATTGTGCATGACTAAAAACCACCACTGTTTTATCAGTTAACGTCAACAATTTTTGATAAACAAAAGACGCACGTTTTAAGACCATAACAAAACTTTCTGCATTTTCACCGTCTTGATATAGCGGATCTAATATATTCCAATAATCTGTAACTTTTTCTTTAATATCTTCAATGTGTTTTCCTAAATAGCATGCCGGATTTAAATAGGCGAACTCTTGTACCGGCCAAATCTCAACTTTAGTATCATTATATTTTTCAATAGTATATTTCGCAGTTTCTCTTGCTCGTGTATAAGCGGAAGTTATGATAAGATCCGGTTTTGTGTTAATTTCTAAACTAACCTTATAAGCCTGTTGATAACCTTTTTCTGTTAATGGAATGGTGATATGATTATCGACAATACTGCCGGCATTCGCTAAACTCTCACCATGTCTTATCAGTAAAATCATGTTATCGCCTCATTATTATGTTTAAAATAAATTAACCTCATTATATTTTCACTAGTTCTACTAATATTAGTGTGAGCTTTAGCAAACAATTCTTGATCAGTAGAGTTTTGATCAATTATCCCAAAAACAGCACTAATTCCAGCTTGCTGTAAACACTCCACTCCAGCGCCGATTCTCCCCGTTAAGGCAATCACAAATTTATGATGTTTCATCGCTAATTTTGCTAGCCCTAACGGAGCTTTACCAAACGCGGTTTGCAAATCTAGTGAGCCTTCTCCCGTCCATATCAAATCAACATCTTTTATGATTTTCTCAAGTTGATAATGTTCAATGACAATATCAACGCCCGGTCTTAATTCAGCCTTTAACAAGGCATATAGCGAACTACCCAAACCACCAGCTGCTCCTAGCCCTTTTACTGTAAAAATATCTTCTTGACAATATGATTGTAACAACTTACCGTAATGCAGCATATTCTCCTCCAATACTGCCACAGCATTTTCCCCAGCACCCTTTTGCTCGGCGAAAACCTTACTGGCACCAAAATCACCGCACAAAGTATTTTGTACATCACAAGCAACTTCAATTTTTACGTTTTTTATTCTATGATCTAAGTTACTATCATCAATGATTTTGATTAAATGTAAATTTCCCCCACCCCAATTAACTTCTTGCAAATTAGCATCTTTAAAACTAATTCCTAGTGCTTGCATTGCGCCAACACCACCATCATTAGTCGCGCTGCCACCAATACAAATTATTATTTTTTTCACATCATGTTCTAAGCAAGCTTTTATTAACTGTCCGGTACCATAAGTTGTCGTTATTAGTGGATTACGATTTTGTAGCGATACCAACATTAACCCACTGGCTTTTGCCATTTCAATCACTGCTACTTTTTCAGACTTTATAATGCCATAAGGTGCCTTAATTTTATTTCCTATTGGGTCAAAGACTTCTTCATAAAAAATCTCGCCATCATTACCATTGATTAAAGCTTCCAAAGTGCCTTCACCACCATCAGCTAAAGGCTTACTAATAATATTAATTTGCGAATTGACCTTGGATATTCCTTCTGCCATAGCCATACAAACGGCAGTAGCACTTAGACTTTCTTTAAAAGAATCCGGTGCTAGTAAAATACTAAGCTGCTTTTGGCTCATCAATGTATATCCCTTCTTTAAATTTTCCTTCTTTGATTTTACCATCAACCGCCGTCAATTTGCCCCAACCATCATATTTTCCTTTGATAAAATCGCCCTCATATACACTGCCATTAGCATAAATAAGTTTACCTTTTCCCTGCATTAAATTATTAACAAAATCTCCTTCGTATACATCACCATTAGCCCAAGTATATTTACCCTTACCTTGCAATAAACCGCTTACTATTTCACCTTCGTATTTATCACCATTTTCATAATTTCTAACCACTTGATAAGCTTGATCCGGCGCTATTAAGTTCTCAACATTTTTATTATTGAGCGCATTATATTCTGCTGGGAAAAACTTTGGTGTTAATAGAAAAGTTTTTTCTACTTCACCCTGTCTTATCACAAATTCGGTAGGATTGGGATTAAACTTGTCCGGTATAATTCCTACCATAAATTTTTCTTTATTATCTTTGACTAAAGCTTTATTAATAGCAATAATAATATCGCCAACTTTTATTCCAGCTTCAGCAAAAGCTGAGCCCGGCCTTACCTCAGTAATAATATAACCATTCTTACTTTTTTCACCGTTTGAATTATAGCCATATAAATACCGACCATT
The DNA here is from genome assembly GCA_018052945.1 of Negativicutes bacterium. Taxonomy (NCBI): domain Bacteria; kingdom Bacillati; phylum Bacillota; class Negativicutes; species Negativicutes bacterium. Next base: position 6,842 of record JAGPMH010000056.1, read on the forward strand.
AAAATATGCTTTTATTTCTTGCAAAAATCCCAATTCAGTTATTGCATTGCCAACCGGATAGGTTTGTCTAGCACCAGTTTGATTATTTATCGTTGTTACAACTTCACCTACAGCTAAAATAATATTATCACCGCTGGGAATTAAATTGTAAGTAACTCGACTTTCTTGCGTACCAGTACCAAATAGACCAATGTCAACGGTATTAATGTACAATAACACCATACTATATTCATTGACTGACTCAACACGAAAATTATGACCTTTCACCGTTAAATTAGCTAAAATATTTTCTTTAACAAGCTTCGGCGTCACATTATTGATAGTAAGACTGGCCGTAGCAAACGCCTGACTAACAAAGGACATTAACAATAGGACTAACACTATAACTTTTTTCATAAAAACGCCCCCTTATCTTATATTAAATTACGACTGTCTTTATTAATGCGTTTATTAATATACATTTGGGCATCAGCTCTTGCCAAAATTTCTTCGGTGGTTTCAATACTAGTATTATCATATTTTGCAATACCATAACTAATCAACATTTTATATGGTTTGTGTTCGTCCTGTATAATATTGTTAATTTTGTTAAGCATCCCTTCTGCTCTTTGGCTCGAATTAATTTCACCTTCAGCATTAACCACCATAACAATTTCATCACCTCCATAGCGAAATAAAAAATCATGTGCTGATAAACTTTCTTTAATTTTTTGTACTACCGTTTTAATATAATTATCACCTTCTTGATGTCCAAAAGTATCATTAACTAGTTTTAAACCATCAATATCGATAAAAACCACTACAAATTGTTCTTTATTTATTATTTTTTCTGTTAGCATTGCTAAACCTGTTCGTTTATTTAAAATTTTCGTCATCTCGTCAATGGTAGCTTGAACATATAGTTCTTCGGCTGATTTTTTTTGCACCGTTATATCGCTAAACCCTACTAAAATTGTATCCTGCTCTTCAAAACTAAGTTTGCAGGCTGATATTAACAATACTGTTTTTTCAAAATCATTTATTTTGAAATTAATTTCCTTATTTTTAAAATTACCTTCTGTTTTAATCTTTTTAAAAATTCCGCTGACTACTTCCTTGTTATTAGCCAAAAACTTTTTCATTTCAACTTTTTTACCGTCTTTTAGAAAAAAATCTTTGGCTGCAGTATTTACTCGCAATATTTTAAACTCTTTTTCCGAAAAAAGAATCAACGGCGTCGGTGCAATCTGAAAAATATTCTTTATATTCTGATAGCTTTTTTCCAAGTTATCAATAGCTTGTGCTACCGTCACCGTAGTTGGACGAAAAATAAATAAAATTTCTAATAATAACGTGATTAAAGCAATTCCTAATAAAGACATCTCCACTTTTTTTAAAATTGCTACTTTTTCATCAGCTTCCTTATTGTATTGAAAAACAATCAGATCCATCCCTTTCAGAAAGTCCACTTCATTTTCTTTAATTATATTAAGGTATGGCCTTATTTCTTCAGGTTTAGCACCATTAAGACTAAGTTCTTTGACTGTTTTTGCCGCCTCTAAAATGTTTAAAAATTGCGG